>NZ_JAFNNQ010000088.1:0-48668 GCF_026536675.1 Gilliamella sp. B2717
TTTCTGGCTCTTTTAATCTAGGTATAATTTCTTTATGTTCGGTTTAATCATCAATTGTTAAATTGCGTGTCGTTAAATCAAATGGTGTTAATTGATAGACATAATAGTTAAGCCAATTGCTGAACAATAGATAAGCGTGACTACGCCATGTGGCTTTAGGGGTTAAGTCTGGATTATTATGAGGAAAATAATTTTCAGGGATAGTAGGCTGAATGCCAGCTTTAAGATCACGAAAATATTCGTTGGCTAAAGTAAATGAGTCATATTCAGGATGCCCGGTAACAAATGCCATTCGTTTATCTGCTGTTGCCATTAAATAAGGGCCGGTAATATCAGAATCTGCCAGTATTAAGAGATCAGTATAATTTTTTATTTTTTCAATCGGAAAATCTGCATACCGTGAATGCGGTGCTAAAAAAGAGTCATCGAATCCTCGGGTTAAAATGGCATTAGGTTGTAAAATCTGATGCTGATAAACCCCAGATAATTTATGTGATCGTGTAAATTTTGGTAAATCATAAAGTACATTCAATGCGGCTTGTACTGCCCAACACACAAACATGGTTGAGGTGACATGTTCTTTTGCCCATGTGATAATTTCAACTAATTTTGACCAATAGACTACATCCGTAAAGGCCACTTTTCCTAACGGTGCGCCAGTGATAATAAGCCCATCAAAATTTTGTTCACGTATATCGTCAAAATCACAATAGAAACTATTTAAATGCTCGACTGGTGTATTTTTCGATTCACGCTGATCAATACGTAACAGTTGAATATCGACTTGTAACGAGGAGTTAGAAAGCAGTCGTAAAAATTGGTTTTCTGTCTCTATTTTTTTAGGCATAAGATTAAGAAAGAGCAGTTTTAACGGACGAATTTCTTGTGTATTTGCACGAGAAGATGTCATGATAAAAATATTTTCTTTACGAAGTACATCAACGGCTGGTAATGAATCAGGAATACAAATAGGCATAGCAAAAACTCCTAATAATCAACAATCTTTTAAAACCTAAAATAGACGTCTAGAAATCTGTACAGCTAAATATAAGATGTTTTAGATTATTTGTCGAGGTTTTTATTTTGATTAGCTAAATCCAATATCTCAAAGAAAATCATGATACTACTATATACGAATAACGTTAAATTCGCATTGGTCTTTTTTAGATTGGATAATTGACAAAAGTAAGGAAAAAGTTAAAAAGCCCGTGTATCGGTGCGCCATGAGTCAGCGGTTAACGCTTCGCCAAAATAGCTATTAACGAGTTTTTGCGTGATATCACTAAGTGGCGAGGCTAACACTTCAGCGGTATTCCCGTATTCAACAAGTTCGCCTTTGTGCATCACTAAGATTTGATCACTAATATGCTTCATCATCCCTATATCTTGAGTCACATAAATATAAGAGATGTTATGCTCGGCTTGTAATGACAACATCAAATTAACAATCTGTGAACGCATCGAGATATCTAATGCGGCTAACGCTTCGTCTAAAATAATAACTTTAGGTTTTAGAATTAATGCTCTCGCTAGGGCGACCCGTTGTTTTTGCCCCGATGCCATCACCGCTGGATAATAAGAAGCATGTTCAGGCAGTAACCCAACTTGCTTTAATACGTCGCTTATCATTTTTTCACGTTCAAACGCATCGTAATGTGTATTGTGTTTGAGTGGAATTTCAAGCAATTGACCAATGCGAAGTCTTGGATCAAAAGAGCTTTCAACATGTTGAAAAATCATGCGAATAAGTTGACAACGGTAACTATAATCGCCGTATTCGACTTTTGTGCCATCAATCCAAATATCACCACTATCCGGTTTGACCATTCCAACTAACATTTTAGCTAATGTTGATTTTCCCGATCCATTTTGCCCAATAATAGCTAGAGTTTTTCCTTCATTGATCGAAAAAGATATCGGTTTAACAGCATCAATGTATAGATGCCCCAAAAATCCTTTAGGAATTTTAAATTGCTTTGACAAATTACGCACTTTTAAAATAGGGTTCATGGTTTAGTCCTGGTATTGATAATTTTACTCATCAGTATTTAAAGGAAAATGACAAGCAACAAAGTGATCTTTAATTTGGATTAATTCGGGTGCTTGAATACATTTTTTTTGTGCATAAGGACAACGTGGACCCAATCGACAACCAATAGGTAAATGTTCAAGTGACGGAATAACACCCGGTAAGGTATTTAGTGGGCTTTTATGTGGCATTGCCTTACCAAAATCTGGAATGGCGTAAATGAGTGCCTGTGTATAAGGGTGATAAGGCGATTTTATTAAATCTTCGCTATCCGCCACTTCAACCGTCTGTCCACAATACAATACATTAATTCGATCTGTCCACCTTGTAATCATTTGCAAATCATGGCTGATAAGTAAAATCGTGGTGCCCATATTTTGATTCATGCTAGCCAGTAGCCTAAAAATTTGGGCTTCTGTCGTGGCTTCCATAGCATTAGTCGGCTCATCGGCAATGAGTAATTTAGGTTGATTGGCCAATGCAATGGCTATCATGACTTTTTGACATTCACCTTCTGTCAGTTCAAACGGATAAGACTTTAATATTTCTTTATGCTCTTTGATTCCAACCCGATGTAATAGTTCAATCGCACGATTTTTACGCCAAAATAGCCGTTGCCACCAATGACCTTTAAAGGTGCGTCTAGGTATTGCCTCGATCAGTTGTTGCCCAATTTTCATTGATGGATCTAAACATGATTGTGGTTCTTGGAATATCATGGAAATATTCGCACTAATAACTTTACGGCGTTGTTTAGGCGTAAGTTTTAGTAAATCAATATTATTAAAATGAAAGCGATCTGCCGAAATTTTCCAATTATGATTAGTGATCCCTAAAATCGCTTTGGCAATTAAGCTTTTACCAGAACCCGATTCACCGACTAATCCTCGAATTTCACCTTCTGATAATCTAAGGTTAACCCTGTCGATAGCACGTAACAGACCATCAGGTGTAATAAACTCAATCGTTAAATTACGAATATCTAACAATGCCATGATTAATGCCCTGCTCGTCGACCATTTAATCCAAAGTTTAATAAATAAACAAAGATAATGGTAGCTGAAACCGCAATTCCGGGGGATAAAAAGGCCAAGTAATTGGTACCAATAATGTCTTTCATTTTAAACATCATCATGCCTAAATCGGGTCTGGAGGTATCGTTAGCAAATCCTAAAAAGGTGATGCTGGTAATGGCTAAGATAATTGAGCTAAATAACGATACAATTTCAGTTAAATAGACCGGCAGAATATTAGGCAAAATATAGTGATTTAAAATCGTTATTTTGGATAAACCATCAAGCCGATAAGCCGTGATATAAGTTTTATTCCACTCCTTAATCACTCGTTGATGGATATTGTATATAAATCGTGGTGAATAAGATAACCCAATGATTAACAACATATTGGTTATGTCATCTTCAAATAACATACTGACAACGATAACCCCCAATAAAGGTGGTACGACCATAAAAAATCGGAAAATCAATAAAATAAAAGATCGTAGAAATGGAATAAAGAACATTAAATAATTAATTAATCCTGCAATCACAACAACATAAAATACCGCTTTTAGTGTCATCGATAAGGTTGAGCGATAACCAATTAATAAGTAATCAAAAATATCTTGTCCTTTAGCATTGGTGCCTAAAATGTGATTAATATCGCCATTCATAAACCATGCTGGCGGTAAGGAACTTGCATAAATAGGATCTAAATGAGCATGAAAAAACCACTTTGTTGAAACAGCAACAAAGACAATTGCCATAATGCCATAAAAGCCAACAATTGAATAAAGATTACTATGTAGCTTATTAAAACATAATGCCACACTATTTAATAACCTTGTTACCTTAGACATGATGTTCCTTATGACGTAATGGATAAATAGCCACAGCGGTAATTTCGCCCAATAGTGTTAAAAAGCTTATCACCGTTCCACAAGCAAAAATAGCAATTGAGATAATAAAATAACTATGATGATGATAAGCACCCATGACCCATTGCCCTAAGCCAACACGGTTAAATAATATTCCGACAATCATTGTTGAAAACAACAATGTAGTCGTATTATAAGTCAATTGAGGAATAGTTGCTGGAATGGTGTTGGGCAATAAATGTCGTCGTAAAATTTTTAAAGGTGACCTTTCTCGAATTGCAGCCATTTTTATGTAGTTCTGGCGTGAGGTATTTTTGACATTTTGGCTAATAAGCTGAATAGTCATAATGCTAGGCTGTATCGCAAGAATGATTATCGGCAGTTTCAAATATTGAAACTGCTCAATCAATAAATCTATTTTATTCTGTTTGTCAGACAGTAAAATCTCTAATAACGATGTACCAATAGCGGAGGAAGAGGTATCAAAATGTATTGATACAGACCAATTTGGAGAGACCCAAAACATAACAATCACAATTAGCATCACAATAGGACATGAATATAGTAATAAGCACCCTAACCGAATCGTGCTATTTAACCAATTAATATTACTTAGCCCTAAAAAGATACCTAATGGTAAACCAACAATTAGTGCTACTGCTAAGGCTAGAATACACAGTTCAATCGTCGCGGATAAAGTATAAAGAAACGAGACCTTTTCCCCTGAGGTTAATGTGAATTGTCCTTGCAATAATTGCCTAAAGAAAGAACTGTAAGCATCAACAATATGAAGATGATTAAACATAGAATGAGGCGAAAAATAGACAAGGCAAAAGCTGATCTGAGCCAAAATGCAGATAATTAATACAAAAGTGACTATTTTTTTCAAAATATAAATAATCATGTTTATCTTATCGCTTTTATTTGTCTAAGTAGGAACAGAAGTGGTCTGATGACCACTCTGTTTATAAATATCAGTTTTGAAACTATTATTCTGAAGGATAGGAAGGTTTACTTGCTTTAGCAAAGGCATGGTTTTGAGAGCTTAAACCGCCCGCTTCTCCTTTCCCTTCAAAGTGATAGTCTGATTCTTCCCGTAGTTTGAAACCAATTTCAGAATCTACATACTCTGGTGCAGGGGCTTTAGTCATTACTGACGAAGCGTGACCCGTAGCTTGAGACACATCAGTATTCACATCGCTATCATGACTTTCTTGTTCACTGTCTTTTGCAGCATCATGATCTTGAGTTGATTCAGAATTGATGGATACATCATTCAAATCAGCTGTGTGAATTGTCGGTTCAGAACGGGCTTCTGTCACTTCATTTTTAACGATAACAGGTAATAAAAGTGAAGGAATAACAGGAACCACATTACTTGGTTCATCTTGTGTGATTTGACTATAATCAATCGCAACCCGACCTAATGCCAATTCAAGAGATGCAGCAGCAAATTGTAACGGCATAGGTGATTTTTTAAGATCGCCACTTCGTACCCGTCGTTTATTACGTTGTCCATTCATACGTAGATGTCTGGAAGTGCGTCGTTGACGTTTTGGTTGTGACTCTAAAACAGGTGTTGTCTCAGCCTGTTCAGGCACTATCACCGGTAATAATAACGATGGAATAACAACACGCTCTTCATTGACTTGAATCGGTGCTTCACTATTTTTCACACGTACGCTTTTTGTCAATGAACGTTGTTGACGTCTTGGTTTCACTTCTTTTTGTTTCGGTGTGACCACTTCATTACTATTCGCTGTTTTTTCAGCTTTAGTCGCGTTTACCGCATTCGCCGAATGACTATTATTTTGCTTAGTACGACGACTGTTACTACGAGTTGTCTCTTTCACATCTTCTGTTGCTGCGCTGCTATTAGCATTTGCACCATTGCTATTACGACTATTACGCTGACGGCGACTATTCGATCGATTATTTTCACGTCTTTTAGTCGGTTTTGGTTTAACTTCTGGTTCAGGTTCACTTTTTTCAGCAACAAATAATTTGCGTAACTTACTAAATAATCCACTGAACAAGCCCCCAGATTTTTCAACTTTAGGCTCGCTCTTTTCTTTCGATGTCGTGTTCGCTTCGACTTTTGGCCCTGATAATACCGCTTGTTCAACGATGATTTCAGCCGCTGCGTCTTCTTCCTCTTCTTCCAATTCTCGGATTAATTTCGGTAAGTTATAACTCAGTACATCAGTCTCTTCGCCAACACGTTTACGAATCACTTTATAAAGTGGCGTTTCCATCTCTTCATCACCCACAATGACAATTTTTACATCAGGGTGCATTCTTTCGATATTGTTAATCGCACGACGTTTTTCATTTAATAAATAGCTGGCAATTGGCACTGGCACGATAACATCAATTTGGACAGTGTTATCTTTCATCGCTTCTTCTTGAATTAATCGAAGAATAGAAAGCGATAATGAATTATTATCACGAATCGTTCCCGTTCCTTGACAACGTGGACAAATGTGATGAGTCGCTTCACGCAAAGACGGACTTAATCGTTGGCGTGACATTTCAAGCAGACCAAATCGAGAAATTCGTGTTGTTTGAATACGTGCTCGGTCTGTTTTCATCGCCTCTTTTAAGCGATTTTCAACTTCACGTTGGTTACGAATTGGTGTCATATCGATAAAATCGATAACAATTAGACCACCTAAGTCACGTAAACGTAGTTGACGAGCAATTTCTTCAGCTGCCTCAAGATTAGTGTTAAAGGCTGTTTCTTCAATGTCACTGCCCCGTATCGATTTAGCGGAGTTAATATCGATTGCTGTTAATGCTTCGGTCGCATCAATTACAATAGAACCGCCGGAAGGTAAACGCACTTCACGTTGAAACGCAGATTCAATTTGACCTTCAATTTGAAAATGGTTGAATAGAGGTACATCCCCCTCATAAAGTTTTAGTCGATTAACATATTCAACACGCCCCAAATCAACTAATCGTTTTTTAGCGATCTCAAGGACTTTCGGATTATCGATTAATATATCACCCACATCATCACGTAAATAATCACGAAATGCTCGGGTAATAATATCACTTTCCTTGTGGATTAAACTTGGTGCTGGATGATTCTTAGCTTCATTTTGAATCGCTGCCCAATAATTGACTAACGCATCTAAATCTTGTTGTAACTCTTCTTGGCTTTTACCAACACCCGCTGTTCTGGCAATTACGCCCATGCCTTTAGGCTTTTCAATAGCGTCAATAATACGTTTTAAATCTGCACGATCTTCACCTTCAATTCGGCGAGACACACCACCAGCACGTGGATCATTGGGCATTAAAACTAAATAACTACCGGCAAGACTAATATAAGTCGTTAACGCAGCACCTTTTTTGCCTCGAATCTCTTTTTCAATTTGAATGAGAACTTCTTGACCTTCTTCAAGATGTTTAATGGTGCGACGACCGGTCATATTGGATGGAAAATAACTATCGGCAATCTCTTTTAATGGTAAAAAACCATCTCGCTCTCCACCATATGAAACAAAAGCCGCCTCTAAACTTGGATTGATTTTAGTAATTTTACCTTTATAGATATTGGCCTTTTTCTGCTCATGCCCAAGACTTTCGATATCTAAATCATATAAGCGTTGGCCATCAACAAGCGCAACTCGCAGCTCTTCTTGCTGGGTTGCATTGATTAGCATTCTTTTCATTATTCTACACTCTTCATTAATCTTAATTAATTGTAGGTAGAATCGTATTATTGATAAATGCTTATTTTAACAATGATAAAAAAAGTACTTAATTCGATATTTCTATACAGTGTGCATTATTTTATTTGTGTTATTTTTGTTATTATTTTATGTGACACCGATTTCACATTGACTACATTAAAATAATATTTTAGGGGGATAACCGCTAAATTCAAAAGTACAAATGACACGCCGAATTATTCCTAAATATATAATTTATTGATATTATTTCAATGGTTAATTTGCAAACCTTCATTTTATTGGTTCTAGCAAATAAACTAAATCTTTATATGATTGTTTAAAATAAACATATTATCTAATTATCTTGATTCTACTTACGCTATATTGTTTTGACAAACTGTAATGTCTAACGCCATTGCTGCATTACAAGGATAAAAATATCCCCCCTTATTATTCACGTTTCGGCAAAGGATAGCAAGAAAATTAAACTTCATATTTCATCGATAGTTAGATTAATATTTTGAGTTATTTACAAATAATATTTATCATTTCAATAAAATCATATTAGATATATTAAAAATTTATATTAACCACACTAAAAAGCCAAAATTGCTTTACATTTTTTTCTCATTTTTAGAAAACAAAAAATGGGCACTTACTTAGTAGTACCTAAAGTAAGTTAATTTGTATAATAATGGACGAAATATAAAATAAATTCAAAAAAGAGATTTAACTTATTTATGAAATCACCCGAAAAAACAGCCTTACTTGATTTTACTTCTCGTTGGATGAATCAATTTGATTATGCCCCTAAAAGTGAAGAATTACATGCCATTCCTTCACCTTGTATACTAAAAACAGCGCAACTTGCAGTATATTGGCAACCTTTTTTATTAGAGCCGGCAAGAGATCTAACTATTGTAGAACAAGTCGTTAACATCAATCTGTGTCAAAGTGCTCATGTTTTTTATGGCACACAATATGCCGGAAATATAAGCGCAAACTTTGCTGATACTCATTTAGTATTACTACAAGCATGGAATGATGACGATTTCTCAAATTTAGAGCAGAACTTAATTGCCCATTTGTCGCAACAAAAAAGATTAAAACGAATACCAACTATTTTTATTGCCTCTACCGATGAAAGTACCGAAATTATCGCCATAAATAATTTAACTGGCGAAGTGGTTAAAGAAGATCTCATTAGTGGAGAACTGACGATATTAGCTGAAAATTTAACATCATTTTTTAATAATCTTTCAATTTAATGTAAAAAAATAATTCATAAAAATTAACAAGATTATCGTCTAAACATTTATTCACAAATTGTATGTATCGAAATTGTGTATTATAAAATATTATGTATATAATGCGATGAAAGTGATTAGACGAAATAGGTGAATTATGTTTGAAAGTTTAACAGCAGCACCGGCCGACCCGATACTTGGATTAGCCGATCTTTATAATAAAGATGAACGCACCAGTAAGATTAATTTAAGTGTCGGTGTCTATAAAGATGAAACCACCCAAACACCTATTTTAGAAAGCGTCAAAAAAGCCGAACAATTTTTATTAAATAACGAAACCACAAAAAGTTACTTATCCATTGACGGAATCAAAGAATTTAATATCGCCACACAAATCTTATTATTCGGTAACGAAAATGAACGAGCCAGAACTGCACAAGCACCTGGAGGCACAGGCGCTTTACGAATCATGGCCGATTTTTTAGCTCGCCGAACCAAAGTAAAACGTATTTGGGTCAGTAATCCTTCATGGCCAAATCATCGAAGTGTCTTCCAAACTGCTGGTCTTGAAGTGCGAGAATACCGTTATTATGATGCACAAACCCATAGCTTGGACTTTGATGGACTGATGCAAGATTTAAGTAAAATTGCAGCAGGTGAGGCGGTACTTTTTCACGGTTGCTGTCACAATCCAACCGGTATCGATCCAACTCCTGAACAATGGCAAGCCATTTCAGATTTAGCCTTAAAAAATGGTTGGTTACCGTTGTTTGATTTAGCTTATCAAGGATTGGGGCAAGGTATAGAAGAAGATGTGTATGGATTACGACTATTCACCGATCATCACCCAGAATTATTAATTGCTAGCTCATACTCTAAAAACTTTGGGCTGTATAATGAACGAGTTGGTGCTTTTACCTTAATCGCTGCGGATACGGAGATTGCGGATCGGGCTTTTAGCCAAGTTAAAACCATTATTCGAGCCAATTATTCTAATCCACCCGCTCACGGCGCCAAAATTGTATCTTATATTTTAAATAACAAAGAATTAAAAGAAGAGTGGATCGATGAATTGACAAGTATGCGTCAACGTATTCATCGTATGCGCCAATTATTTGTCAAAACATTACAAGATAAAGGTGCAAATCAAGATTTTAGCTTCATCGCTAAACAAAACGGCATGTTCTCTTTCAGTGGATTAACAGAACAACAAGTACTGAAACTGCGTAACGACTACGGTATTTACATCGTGAATTCGGGACGAATCAATGTCGCTGGCATGACCCTTGATAATATGTCACGCCTGTGTGAATCGATAGTTGAAGTGTTATAAGCCTATTTTATGAAGTCAATTTTTAGGCATTATTGTTGATTAACTGTTGTGTTAGTTTGATAAAGACAGCATGAGGGATTGATTATCAATCCCTCTGCATATTAAGGATATCACGACTTATCTGGTAAATTTTTTAAATAATAAACAGGCAAATACAATATCTAACACACACAGTGAAATCAGCACTAAAAACGAGCCTAAAACACCGCCTGAATCTAATCCTAAACTAAACAGATACGGATAGCCAAATACGGCAATAAAGTAGCTTAAACTAAAAATAGTTAAATAGATACTTCGCTTTTCAGCATCGATGTCTTTAACCATTTGAGTTTGAATTAACGGATAAACCAAACCATAACTTATGCCTAATAATGACGACGGTACAATATAAAAAATATTATTTGTCGTAACCAAAAACAGACACAAAGCGATCAACATAATGAATAACAAGCCGATCATGGCTAACTGCTGTGACAGTTTTAAAATAAATTTAGCCAGATAGAATCGGGCAAATAATAATGAAAAAGTATAAGAAATATAAAATATCGAAAAGTTTAAATTCTTCTCTTTCGCAAACACAAATTGAAAGTTCATCATTGAAATGTAAATACAGGCGCCTAAAAAAACCATTATTAACGGAATGACCGCATTTGAAGTAACAATGGTTTTCATTACTGGCAAAATCGATAATTTACTGCTATTTTGCTCATTGGATAAGGTTACATTAAAAAATAACCCACCGGCTAACAAACTCAACAACACAGCAAACATAAACACATATTCAATAGCAATATTATAATCGAGCAGTGTTTTGACTATCACTGGTGATAATCCGGCGCCTAACATATTAAATGCCGAAATAAACATAAAATGACGACTTAATTCGGCAGTATTACTGGTTGACGACACCATAATCGGCCCCAACGTATAAATAATCCCCCACCCTGCACCAAGCAACAAACCTGCAATATAAAGAAAAACACCACCTGTATACAAAATCAATGCGATAGCAAAGGCATAAATTAACGCCCCCATTGCAGCAATAACATTAGTAGAAACAGATTTCAACACATAAGGAATCGACAAAATCGACGCCACCACCCCAATGATCCCCATTGAAATAATTTCACTCGACATCACCAACGAAAGCTTTAAAGTGTCGGTTAAAAATAACGGCAGCGTTAACATCACGCCATAGGCAAAAGAGGTTAAAAAAGAGCCTAAGCAGACTAATTTAAATAATTTGTTATTCATCACTATTTATTCCTTTTTATTAAGCAGGCTCACGTTGTCCCCACGATGATAACATTAAAGAGATCAAGTATCGTGCATAATACGAATAAAAAATAAGAAATTTTGAAAAAATTCCCCTAGTTGAGTCTATTCATCAAAACAAAATAAACATTCAACAATTAACTTCCTCTATCACCCGTGATCAAAACCCAACAACCTTAATTCTTTTTAGTTATATCCATAGTCCAAGAGGATATTAGACGCTGTTTGAATAATCTTTAATAATTGAATAATAAAACATTAATTAATCTTTGAGGATATTTCGGTGGCGTCACATGTTATTGATTATTTGATTTTAGGTAATAATTTTAGTACCAGTGAAATGCGAGCGATATGGTCAGAACAAAATCGCTTAGAAAAGCAAGTTGCTGTAGAAGTCGCACTAGCAAAAGCACAAGGTGAACTAGGTGTCATTCCTTGCGATGCCGCTGATGCAATCGTTGCTAAAGCCGATGCTTCGAAACTGTCCATTGAACAAATTGCCAAACAAGCTGCAAAAGCCAAGCACTCTTTAATGTCAACGATCAATGCACTACAAGATCAAGTTGGCGATGCCGGTCAATTTATTCATTATGGTGCAACCACGCAAGATATTGTCGATACGGCAACCGTTTTACAACTTAAGCAATCATTTGCCATTATTGAACGTGACACTAAACTGGTGGCATGTGAATTAAAAAAGTTAGCCAAACAGTATCAATATTTACCTATGGTTGGACGCACTCATGGTATGCAGGCACTTCCTACTACTTTTGGGTTTAAACTTGCCGTTTGGTTAGATGAGTTTGTTCGCCATTTACAAAGGTTAAGTGAAATTAAACAGCGGGTTTTAGTGGGTAATATCAGTGGTGCAATTTGTACTTATGCCGCCATGGGCGAATTAGGGGTACAAGTTGAAGCCAGAACATTAACTTTATTAGACCTCAATACACCCAACATTGGTTGGCAAGCTGCACGTGATCGGTTTTCCGAATATGCATCCGTCATTGGATTAATCAGTGGGACGCTGGGTAAAATGGGTAATGAGTTTTATAACTTAATGCGCACTGAAATTAACGAAGTTGAAGAGCCCTTTTCTGACGGAAAAATCGGTTCAACCACTATGCCTCATAAGCGAAATCCAGCCGCATTAGAAGGCTTAGCTAGCTTAACCGCACCATTATTAAAAAGTGTCGCTTTAATTCATGAATCCATGAAAGTTGAACATGAGCGAGACGCCATGAGTTGGCGAGCCGAGTGGATAGCTCTTCCTGAAATTAATCTCTACCTTTCTTCACAACTACAAACGGCATTAGCTGTACTGCAAGGGTTAAAAGTCAATGCTGAACGCATGTTAACTAACTTAACCTTACAAAATGGTTTACTGCTGTCTGAAAAAGTGATGTTTGAAATAGGCAAGCGATTAGGCAAACAGACCGCTCATCGTTTGGTTTATCAAAGCGCCATGCAAGCTTTTGAGCAAAATAAAACCTTTAAAGCAGTGTTATTAGCTGATCCTATCTTGAATAAAGAGTTTACCGAAGATGAACTCGATAGTTGGTTAGAACCTGTTAATTATGTTGGTTTAGCACCTGAAAAAGTGGAACAAGTAATCCGGTATGCTGATCAAAGTGGAGTCTTAGTATGACGTTCCGCCTAATGACGCAAAATGATATCCCAGCTTATCAAACGCTATTGCATAATGCTTATCAAGCAACCCTACAACTTGGTATCCATTTTGCTGCTGCGACAGTTAATCAAAAACAAATTGCCGATCATATTGAATCAAATGCTGTTTATCTCTATGAAAAACAAGGTAAATTAATTTCAACATTAACGATTCGTTTTCCATGGGGCAATAATCCCGGGCCTTATGGATTACCGCATTTAGGTTGGTTTGCCACTGACCCACAATATAAAGGTCAAGGCTACGGTCATGCGTTATGGGATTTTGTTGAACAACAAATCTTAATTAAACAATTAAGACTTCCTGCGGCGACATTAGGAACAGCCGCAAATCATCCATGGTTAGCCACACTTTACATCAACAAAGGTTATAAACCTATTGGGCAAGCCGATTTAACCCCTGATCACACCACACTCTATTTTGAAAAAATTTTTAATCATAAAAACTACACTGAATGGAAAAAAAGGAATCACAAACAATGAAAACAATCAGAACTATTTTCTCTGCGATACTACTCGCCAGTTTAACATTATTATTCGGATGCGATACAAATAGCCAAGATTCGACCACAAAGCAGCCGATCATAAGAGTCGGTTCAACCGGTCAAAGTTATCCAAATGGATATAAACAACAAGATAAATTAATCGGATTTGATGTTGAACTGACAGAAGCCATTGCCAATGAACAGGGTTATCAAGTCGAATGGGTAGTTGCTGAATTTGGCGGCTTAATGGGACAGTTTGATTCTGGACGTTTAGATACCATTGCCAATGCCGTTGCAATCACACCTGCTCGCCAAGCTAAGTATGATTTTTCTAAGCCATACAGTTTTTACGGTAGCCAGATTGTTACCCATCAAGAAAATAACGATATAAATACGTTATCTGATTTTAAAGGTAAAACCATTGCTGGCGTGTTAGGTTCAAATCATATTAATAATTTGAAAAAAGCCTTTCCAAATAATGAAGCGACGATCAAAACTTACGAAACCCGTGACGGAGCCATGTATGATACCGAATATCAACGGGTTGAAGGTTATGTTAATTCAAAACCCATCTTACTGGCTGAAATCAAACGTAAAAATCTTCCATTTAAATTAGTAGGCGAGCCAATAACGATTGAGCAAGTTGCTTTTCCATTTAGTAAAAACGAAAAAGGTCAAGCATTACGTCAAAAGTTTAATCAAGCTTTGGACAAGTTACGTAACAACGGCACGTTAAAAAATCTTTCGATTAAATATTTTGGTGAAGATATTACCTCATGAACTTTAATGTAAACTATTTTTTAAGTGTGTTTCCTCAGATATTACCGTATCTACCGGTCACACTTTTTATTGCGGTGGTGTCAATTTTATTTGCTATGGTGTTAGGTCTGACTATCGCATTGTTACGTAACAATAAAATCATCATTGTTGACGCAATTTTTTCGCTGTTTATTTCGCTATTTCGTGGGATTCCCTCGGTCGTATTGCTCTTTATTATTTATTACGGTTTACCGCAGATCTTTCCTGTATTAAAGCACATGGGAGCAACAACCGCCGCTATTGTCTGCTTTAGCTTAAAATATTCGGCTTATCTAGCCGAAATTTTCCGTGCCGGTCTGGCGTCAGTCGACCCAGGACAAAAAGAGGCAGGACTAACCTCGGGACTAAGCACGATTCAGGTTTACCGAAACATTATTTTGCCACAAGCATTGGTCAATGCTTTGCCTAATACCGGTAACATGTTTATTTCATTACTCAAAGACTCGTCTGTCGCTTTTTTTGTTGGCGTACAAGAACTGCTAGCAGCAGGCAAAATGCTAACGGCGAGCTCCTTTCTCTATTTTGAAACCTATTTAGCGGTCGGCATTGTTTATTGGCTAACGGTTGTTGCTTATTCATGGCTACAAAAACAGTTAGAACGTAAATTAAGCAAACCGTATTACCGTGAAGGAGCAAGCTCATGATTTCTGTATCACATCTGTCTAAACGGTTTGGTCATCATCAAGTATTAAAAGAGATAAACCTTCATGTAAAACAAGGTGAAGTTGTCGCCATTATTGGACCTTCAGGCTCAGGTAAATCCACGTTATTACGTTGTTTGAATTTATTAGAAAAACCCAATACGGGTACAATTCGAATAGGTGATGTCATTCTGGATAGTGAACATTATCGTCATAAAGAAGAAGTCCAATTACGCAAACAATCAGCGATGGTATTTCAACACTATAATTTATTTAAAAACAAAACGGCGTTAGAGAACATTACTTATCCTTTGATTCTGGGTAAAAAAATCAATAAAAGCGAAGCCAAACAACAAGGATTAATGCTATTAAAGCGGGTGGGCATGTTACCTTATGCAGACCAATATCCAATAACATTATCCGGCGGGCAACAACAACGGGTGGCTATTGCCAGAGCATTAGCGGTTAGACCTAAAGTTCTATTATTTGATGAACCGACATCGGCACTCGATCCAGAGCGTGTACACGAGGTGCTGCAAGTCATGTTACAGCTTGCTAAAGAAAATATCACGATGATCATTGTTACTCACGAAATGGAATTTGCTAAATATGTTGCTGACCGAATTATCTTTATGGCAAATGGCGTCATTGTAGAAGAAGGCTATGCTAAAACTCTTATCGAGCATCCACAAAACGAGTTAACTCAACGTTTTTTACGTCAACTAACCGATGATATTAATTTCGAAATTTAATAAAGAAAAAATCGTTCGCTCATTAAATGCTTATATCAAGACAGGAAATTGGGGAATTTTGCATCGTTCCCCCCTATTTAGAATTCACGCAAAATTAAAAAAACACCTTATTAACAAGCTTCAACTTTCATTCTTTTAAGTGAATCCAGACTTTTCTACTATAACTGAACAATATAACGCTTTATAAAATCGCTGACATCTAACCCTTTTGCAAATGCTTGGATATCCTGTTTTAGCGCTATTGCAGTTGGTTGATCATCAATAGCGTTTACGAGTTTTGCTGCCATTTCATTTTGACTGTATGGATTCTTTGGTGATCCTTTGGGAAGGTCGATGCGTTGGCTGATTTTTTGACTGTTATTTAGTAATATCTCAACCACCACATAACGACCATTATAGGCTTGAGGATGTGGTGCTAAGGTGATGTGATAACTGCGATGCATTTTTTGCATCAGTTGTTGAATGTTGTCAGCGATTGGCGTTGCCGAAAATGCCTTAAAATCAGTGGGTAAACCTAATAAAATTAAGGCCAAAATATATTCAGCTGAAAAGCGCCCTTGCTCAGCAAGGGTTGGCTGTTGATAAATTAATGCCGCATCACTCTTAGGTGGCGCAAAGTAAAGGGTAATGTTAGCCACATTCTCAACACGAAATTGTGGATGTCGAGAAAGTAATTGTCCGGCATCCGCAATATAGGATCCAGCGGAACAAAAACTATAAGTTTTAAACCACAATCCGGGTTCAATTATCTTCCAAGGCTTTGCCCAACGGGTTAAATTCAACGTCGTATTCCCTTGTCCATACATGGCGAGAAATCCTAAATTTTCATCTAAAAAATTTTGATCTGCTTGTAGTCCTGCTCTTAACCAATCAACGGTTTGGATGGCATGTTGCGCTGCCAGTCCTGCATGTAAAAATTTTATGGGTGTGCCCATTAACAATCGCATTCCCGAAGCTTGGGTTGCTGCAAGTGCTAATGCTTGCGTTAAAAAAGGTTCATCATACAAATAACAAATTGCGGCTGTGGCTGCTATGCCACCAAGCGTAATAGTGGCATGCCATCCTTTTTCATAATGTTGTGGATTGACGCTTTTACCCAGCAACGCCATGACTTCTATACCAATAACATAAGCCGTTAAAAATCGCCGTCCATCAATCTGGAATGGCATATGATCTAATCGAATACTGGCAAACAGTGCCGATAAAATCACCGCTGAAGGATGGCCTCGTATATCTGAATGAACATCATCATAATCTAAACAGTGGGCTTGAAAACCATTGAATAATGCCGCTTGACGTGGTGTAGCTAACTTTTTTTGACCAATCAGCCAAGACCGCTCATGCCCGCCTTCTTCTTTTATCCAAGCGAGTAATTTTTGAACATTCATATCCTGACGAGCTTGTAAACAACATGCAAAATAATCGACGATGCCATTCATCGCATTGTTAATAACAGTCGAATCACTAAGAATAGGGGTATTTTTAATTAACAAGCATAATTGTTGGTTTAAGTTCATCATATATTCACTCATCAAACTATCATAAATAGACTTGACCAAAATAGCGTAAAATCAGCGTTAAGTTAAAGATTATCTAGTTATATTTTAATAACTAAACTTAATACTATTGCATCAAGCAGTCTTCTTTTTCCCTTCATATAACTATTTTTGACTCATCATTAGTATGCTAATATAGATGACAAATGATTAACCTAAAATTTCACTTATCTAATTATGTCAACTTGTTATATCGCGTTAGGGAGTAACCTTGACGATCCTTTTGCTCAAGCAAATCGAGCAATAGCCGCTTTAACTCAATTGCCTCATACTCAACTGATTGAAGTCTCGCCTTTTTACCGCAGTAAACCTTTAGGGCCACAAGATCAAAATGATTATCTCAATGCAGTGATTAAGTTAATAACCAGCCTTTCACCAATTGAATTATTAGATGCCTTACAATCGATTGAAAAATCACAAGGGCGAGTTCGCAAAGATAATCGTTGGGGGGCAAGAACTTTAGATTTGGATATTCTTTTATATGATGATTTGATTATCAATAGTGAACGATTAACCATACCGCATTACCACATGAAAAACCGAGAGTTTGTCCTTTATCCACTCTTTGATATTGAGCCAGAACTCGTCTTTCCCGATAATGACAAATTGTCAGATCTTGTTGCTAAGTGTCCTAAAAATGACATGAAACAGTGGATAGCATAATTATATACATTAATACATATAGTTATGTTAATTTGCTCTAATTATGTAAAAAAAATCATAAAAAAATTTTGCCAATGGCTAATTTATTGCTATAGTTTAGCGCTTGCAAATAATCTGTACTTAAGGGGATTGCTGTGAAAAAGGAACAAAAAGTTAATACATCTTCTCTTAGCCTGCTTTCAATTGCTGGGCTTGAGCCTTATAAAGAGGCGAAAGGCGAGGAGTATATGAACCCTAAGCAATTGAAACATTTCAAACTTATCTTAGAAGCATGGCTTGCGCAATTACAAGGCGAAATGGGCAAAACAGTCTCGCACATGCAAGATGAGGCTGCAAATTTTCCAGATCCAGCTGACCGAGCAACTCAAGAAGAGGAGTTCAGTCTAGAGTTAAGAGCACGCGATAGAGAACGTAAACTGATCAAAAAAATTGAAAAGACATTAAAGAAAATTGAAACTGATGATTTTGGTTTTTGTGAATCTTGTGGCGTTGAGATTGGTATTCGTCGCCTTGAAGCTAGACCTACGGCGGATCTATGTATCGATTGTAAAACGTTAGCGGAACTTCGCGAAAAACAAATGGGAATGTAATTTTAATTACTTTCCTCAAACATTACACTACCAGATAAGCCCATGTGCTATATTGGTCGTTTTGCTCCCTCACCATCCGGACCATTACATTTTGGTTCGTTGGTGACGGCTCTCGGTAGCTATTTACAAGCTAAAGCTTATCAAGGTAAATGGTTAGTCCGTATTGAAGATATCGATCCACCACGCGAAGTCAAAGGTGCATCCTCACTCATTTTAAAAACATTAGAAATATTCAATCTGTTTTGGGATGATGATGTTCTATACCAATCAACATGTAGTGAACGTTATCAATCGGTATTGCAATCATTACTATCCAAACAGCAAGCCTACTATTGCGACTGTTCGAGACAACGAATCCATCATCTTACCAATCATATTTATGATGGCTTTTGCCGTCAGCGAAATTTAACCCCGAACCACCAGCAGCATTTAGCCATTCGGTTAAAGCAAACCCATCCAATCTTTGAATTTGAAGATAACATTCTTGGATTACAAACAATTGAACCAGCAAGTGCGCAAGAAGATTTTATTATTCATCGAAAAGATGGACTATTTGCTTATAATTTGGTCGTCGTTCTGGATGATCATCAGCAAGGCATTACCGAAATAGTTCGTGGTGCTGATTTGCTACCGGTTACCGCAAAACAGATATCACTTTATCAACAGTTAGGCTTTACTGTTCCAACCTATTGCCATTTACCACTCGTCTTAGATCATAATGGTAATAAGCTGTCGAAACAAAATCATGCTAAACCAATCAAATTGGATAATCCAACCTCATTAACCATTCAAGCACTGCAATTTTTAGGGCAACAGATACCACAAGATTGGCAAGATGCAACCCAACAACAATTGTTAGATTGGGCAATAGCACATTGGCAGCTTTCAACTATCCCGAAACAAAATGCAGTATTAACCACCAATGTAAGATAAATTAGGCACCATACCCACTTGATTATCGTGTAATCGATGTTTTTCTGGTTTGACTACCAATGAAGCAAGAATGCGTGATTTAAGTTGTGCTTTTTGGTCTGCACTGACCAGTAAATCACGTAAATCAATCGCCGAATCACCAAACAGACAATAGTGTAACTGCCCAATTGATGACACTCGCAATCGATTGCAACTTTTACAAAAATCTTTTGAATATGGCATGATAAGACCAATTTTACCTTGATAATCATCATGTGCATAAACTTTTGCCGGCCCTGATAGAGCTTGCTTCGGTTGTAACTGCCAACCTTGCTCAATTAATTGACGTTCAATTGATTGACCAGCTAAGTGATAACGATGAAATAAATTACGGCTTTCATTGGTTTCCATAAGCTCGATAAAACGCAACTCAACTGGTCTGTATTTAATCCAAGATAAATAGTCTGATAAATGGCTATTGAGATCTTTCATTAAAACAGTATTAATCTTCACTTTCGGTATGCCAATTTCTAACGTTTTTTCAACGCCAGCAATCAGCTCTTTCAGCTTATCTTGACCTGTGATTAGTTTGAATATATGAGGGGAAAAACTATCTATACTAATGTTGATTGAATTTAAACCGGCTTGATGCCAATGGTTGATATTTTTTAATAACCGTGTGCCATTGGTCGTGATAGCAAGCTCACGAATACTGGGATAAGCCGAAATAACCGACAAAATTTCGGTAAAATCTCGACGTAATGTCGGTTCACCACCTGTAAGTCGAATTTTATGAACACCAAGCTCAGCAAATATTGACACAATATTATCAATTTCATTAAGCGATAAAAAATGGTGAAGCTTATTCGGATGATAACCATTGGGTAAACAATACTGACATTTAAAATTACATAGTTCGGTAATCGACAAGCGCAGATATTGAAATCGACGCTGATAATTATCCACTAATTGCATATAAAAAAACACCTTATCCAAATCGGGAAGCATAGCCATTTCTGCGCTATACCGCGGCTAATTCACCATATGAAACAGGCCAAGGCAACACTTAGGTAAAAAAGCTTCAGAGTTTGGTTTAGTCTAACATAGACAATATTTTTTGACTATAATCAATTAATCAATTCGAACATTCTGAATAAAATTCTAAGGTTAAGTTGATTCATCACTGTTTTCACCATTCTCAACTATTTAGAATAACAATTACTGCTTTCTCAACGATTATTCGCTTTAAATTAATCATTTAGCACAACAATATTAATTGATTTATTCACATTCAAATAAAGTCAGAGGTATATTAATATCAAATAAATTTAATTATGATAAATCAATCCTTTTGCTGTATTTCAATTATTCAATAGGATAATTACGATAAAATTGAAAAAAGTTCATTTTATAAACTTTACTTATTCAATCTGTTTGAGTATATAATAACTCCTTTGTCGATAAAACCGTCAAATGGAGGTTGTGATGATTACCACCCATATAAGTCCATTAGGATCTATGGATTTACTCGCTCAAGCTGAAGTGGATATTCTGAAGAGATCAGCAAATAGTGAATTATATCAATTATTTCGAAATTGCTCATTGGCAACACTGAATGCAGGTAGTAAAACCGATAATACGAAAGAGCTATTAGATAGGTTTCAATCGTTCGAAATTAATGTGATTAGTAAAGAACGAGGCGTTAAGCTAGAGCTCATCGATGCGCCGGAAAGTGCTTTTGTAGATAAACGCATCATCCGTTCAATTCAAGCTAACCTTTTTGCGGTGTTGCGAGATATTCTTTTTTTAAATAGTCAAATCAGTGCTGTTAAGCAATTAGTGTCGAATGTCAACCTTGATAAAGATCATTCCTATTATATTACTAATTTGGTTTTTTCGATTTTACGTAATGCTAATGCGCTACATGTCGGCGAAGAGCCTAATCTTGTGGTTTGCTGGGGTGGTCACTCAATTAATGAAAACGAATATTATTATGCCCGTCAAGTCGGTATGCAGTTAGGGCTACGTGAGCTTAATATCTGCACTGGCTGTGGCCCCGGCATTATGGAAGCCCCTATGAAAGGCGCCGCTGTTGGTCACGCTCAGCAACGCTATAAAGATAGCCGTTTTATTGGGATGACTGAACCTTCAATTATTGCCGCTGAACCACCTAATGCCTTGGTCAATGAGCTTATCATCATGCCAGATATTGAAAAACGGCTTGAAGCTTTTGTCCGTATGGCACACGGTATTATTATCTTCCCTGGTGGTCCGGGTACTGCTGAGGAACTGCTCTATATTTTAGGCATTATGTTAAACCCAGCAAATAAAGATCAGACATTGCCACTTATCTTAACTGGCCCTAAAGAATGCGAAGGCTATTTTGCTGCCATTGATGACTTTATTCGTCAAACCTTAGGCGAAGAAGCCACCAAGCTTTATCAAATTATTATTGATTCCCCAGAACAAGTTGCGCGTATTATGAAAAAAGGGGTTAAACATGTAAAATCCTCACGCTTAAAAACAGGTGATGCTTACGGTTTTAACTGGCTCCTTAAAATTGATGGTTCGTTACAACAACCTTTTGAACCCATTCATGAGAATATGGCTTCATTGAATTTACACAAAGATCAGCCTGTGGAATTATTAGCCGCTGATTTACGTCGGGCATTTTCGGGAATTGTTGCCGGTAATGTGAAGGAGTTTGGTATGAAACAAATTGCTGAACGAGGCCCTTATAAGTTACAAGGCGATAAGGAAATAATGAAACAGTTGGATGATTTATTACGTAGCTTTGTTAAACAAGATCGGATGAAATTACCGGGTGGAACGGCTTATCAACCTTGTTATGAGATCTGTTATTAATACATCATCTAAAATAGCTTATTCAACTGTTATTTTGCCGGTATTTTTTATCGGCAAAATAACAGACGCATCAACCAATTAGCTATAAATCATTCAAAATATCTAAAGCTTCAGAAACTTTTTTGACACCAAAAACTTGCATATTTTCAGGTCTCTTTTTAGGCATATTGGCAATCGGTACTATCGCTTTTTTAAAGCCATGTTTTGCCGCTTCAGAAATCCTCTCTTGACCACTTGGCACAGGGCGAATCTCGCCACCTAAGCCAATCTCGCCAAAAATAACCACATCTTGTGGCAGTGGACGATTTCGAAAACTTGATACTAAGGCGGCAATCAATGCTAAATCGGCACTGGTTTCAGTAACTTTTACACCACCGACGACATTAACGAAAATGTCTTGGTCAGCCATTTGTAATCCACCATGCCGATGCAAGACCGCCAGTAAAAGGGCTAATCGATTCTGATCAAGCCCAACTGTTACGCGTCTTGGATTCCCATACATTGAATGGTCTACCAGCGCTTGAATCTCAACCAATAATGGACGTGTCCCTTCCCATAACACCATCACCGAGCTACCGGGTAGCATTTCATCCCCACGACTTAAAAAAATCGCTGATGGATTACTGACTTCTTTCAATCCTTGCTCGGTCATGGCAAAAACGCCTAATTCATTTACTGCACCAAACCGGTTTTTATGGCTACGCAACGTCCTAAATCTGGAATCCGCATCACCATCTAATAAAATTGAACAATCGATGCAGTGTTCAAGGACTTTAGGACCGGCAAGTGACCCATCTTTAGTAACATGTCCAACCATAATAATGGCTATGCCTTTGGTTTTAGCAAAACGAGTTAAATAAGCAGCGGTTTCCCGCACTTGAGCGACACTCCCCGGCGATGATTGAATGTCGGCAAGATGCATAACTTGAATGGAATCAATAACCATGAGTTTAGGTTGTGATTGTTCAGCCAGCAAACAGATCTGCTCAATACTGGTTTCTGACAGCATATTAATATTATCGGTTGGTAGTCCTAAGCGATGAGCACGCATAGCCACTTGCTGTAAGGACTCTTCGCCCGTCACATAAAGGGTGTTCATTTGAGTTGAAAGCTTACTCATGGTTTGTAATAACAGGGTACTTTTACCGGCACCTGGATTACCCCCAATGAGAATTGCACTACCAGGGACAACACCGCCCCCTAACACTCGGTCAAATTCGGAAAAGCCGGTAGAGAATCTAGGCAACGCTTCTAAACTAATTTCAGACAGTTTTTGAATTTTTGCCTGTCCAACGCCACTACCTGCATAACCGGTTAACCGATCATTGCGTGATGATGCACTTGCCAGCCTAACTTCGGTAATGGTATTCCAAGCATGACATGCACTACATTGACCTTGCCAACGAGGATAATCTGCACCACAATCATTACAAACAAAAGCACGTTTAACGGTTTTTGCCAACTTAATCTCCTAACCTTCACTTAATAAACTGGTCGATAAGATACACCATAATCCAGTTAAATCTGCATAATTAATGCTAATTCGTGCCTTTTCAACCACTTTAGGTTTACCATGATAAGCCACACCAAGACCTGCAATTCGAATCATCATTAAATCATTCGCACCATCGCCAATAGCAACCGTTTGTTCAATGGGTATATCTAACGATGCAGCTAAATTCTGTAATGTTCGAGCTTTAAATTTGGCATCGACTATTTGACCCGTTACTTTACCGGTTAATTTATCATTTTTGATTTCTAACTCATTTGCATAAGCATCGACCAATTTTAATTTTTGTTTTAAATGGTCGGCAAAATAGGTAAATCCCCCTGATGCGATAGCGACATACCAATTTCTTTTTTGTAATTCTTTAACTAGATAAGTCAGTCCCGATGTCAAAGGTAATCCATTTTTTACTTGCTGTAAGAGTTCTTGAGGAGCCCCTTTCAAGGTTGCAACTCGCTTACGTAAGCTGGTCGCAAAGTCTAACTCGCCCCGCATAGCTTGCTCGGTGACAGCCGCTACCTGATGTCCAACACCATATAATTTGGCAAGTTCATCGATGCATTCAATTTTAATCGCCGTGGAATCCATATCCATAACAAGCAAACCCGGTGAGTGTAAGGTGGGTAAATTATCAATAGGTGATACATCAATGCCTAATGCTAGGGAAATCGATTTTGCCTTTTTAGGCATAACGCCAGCAATCCGGACAATTTGGTAAGTTTTAATTTTCCAAGAAGAAACTATCACCATTGGCATCGCCAACTGATTTTGGAATTTTGACAGTATCGTTTTATTTAATTTTTTACCATAGATGATCCAACCTGTTTTACCTGCATTATAGTCAAGCGGAACCACTTCACAACCATTCAAAGATAATGGTAAACCTTGCCAGTTTTGAATATTTTCGGGGAGATCACTATAGGTGAGAGTATAAGCCATTACAAATATCTTTATAACACAAAATAAACCGAGAATTTACCACATCTACTAAAAATTGTCCAAGTGAGCAATAATTATCCTATAATTTAATTTTATACTAGTATATAGTATTGAATAACGTGCATTTTATTAACTAAAAGGAAAGGAAATTACTATGACATTAATGATTTTAGGCCATCCCAATATGGCGCAATCCATTGCTAACAAAACAATTATTGAGACATTACAGCAAACTGTTACCGATCTTGAAATCCGAAATATACATCAACTTTACCCTAATTATCAAATCGATGTAGAACAAGAACAAGCCGCATTATTGAGACATGATCTTATCATTCTTCAATATCCTATGTATTGGTTTAATATGCCAGCTATATTAAAGTTATGGTTTGATGAAGTGTTGACTTACCAATTTGCTTATGGCTCACAAGGTGATAAATTAAAAGGTAAAAAGTTATTGCAGAGTTTAACAATAGGGCAAAAAAGTTACCAAGAATACGGTGAAAATTTAATTGACCACTTTCTTGAATCAGTAAAATTTTCGTCTCTGTATATACAAATGGAATATCTACCACCAGCATTATTATATGGTGTATCGCCATTTGATGATAAAACAGAAATAAGAACCAAAGCCTTAAAACATGGACAGGAATTAGCTGAATTGATAAAAAGTTACTGCTAATGACAAAATGTGATGATATAGCGTGAGGCAGACATCATCACATTAAACGTTCTGTTAGCTATGTTTGGTTAAAACCGCATAAAAAAACCCATCACCGCCGTTGTCGGTAGGTAAAAACTGTTTAACCTCGCCTTGCAATTTTGCATCACTATTTTCATGTAAAAAACGCTCAATTTGCAATCTATTCTCTTCTGGAAGAATTGAACAAGTCGCATAGACTAAAGTACCACCTGTTTTTAAATAAGGCCAAATATTCGTTAAGATCGCATGTTGTAACTCAGTGAGTTGGGCTATATCACTATCACGACGTAACCATTTTATATCTGGATGACGCCGAATAACGCCCGTAGCTGAACATGGGGCATCAAGTAAAATCCGGTCAAATTGACGCCCTGCGCACCATTTTTCTGGCGTTAATCCATCACCAACTTTCACTTCAGCACATTGTTTTAAACGCGTTAAATTATCTTTAATCCGTTTAGCACGACTTGCATCAACATCAACCGCTAATACTTGAGCATTTGGGGCGACTTCTAAAATATGTGTAGTTTTACCACCAGGTGCGGCACACATATCTAAAATTTGCTCGCCATTTTGCGGGGCAAGTAGATAAGCCGCATATTGTGCAGACAAGTCTTGTACGGTCACCGCACCTTCAGAAAAATAGGGCAATTTGTTTACATTAACAGGTTGTAATAACCTAATGGCAGAAGGTATATCGGTAAAAACTTGCGATTCAATGCCTGCTTCGGTAAGTAGTTGTTGGTACTCACTCACTGAATAGTGATTAAGATTCACTCGCAACCACATCGGAGGTTTTTGATTATTAGCAGCAACAATTGCTTGCCACTGCTGTGGATAGGCTTGCTTAAGACGCGTTAGTAACCACGTCGGATGGAGAGTTCGGGCTGTATCTTGTTTACTGTCTTGCGTGAATTGGTTTATTAAAACAGCTTGTTGACGTAAAAATTCCCGCAACACACCATTAATTAATCCTTTGAGAGCGATTTTTTTTAATTCCTTAACCGCGTTAACTGTTTCTCCTACTGCTGCATGCTCCGGAATACGGGTATAGAGAACTTGGTAAACACCCACTAACAATAAATAGTGTAAAACTCTATTTTTACCAGTAAGCACTTTGTTCATCAAGCTATGAATATAGAAATTCAGTTCAGGTAATACCCGCATTACCCCGAAACAGATTTCTTGAACTAACGCTTTATCTTTATCGGCAATTTTAGGATTTAAAGTCATCAATGCAGAACTAAGCGATTGCCCTTCTTCCAACACATTAAAAATAGCCTGAGCACAAACCGCTCGGATATTTTGATATAACTTGTTATTCATAAGCAATGACAGCCTTTATTAATGTTATTACAGAATTAACGATCCAACCCAACCCGCAATAAATAAAGGGATATTAAAATGGGTGAATGTTGGAATAACACTATCACGAATATGATCATGCTGACCATCACTATTAAGCCCAGCCGACGTTGCTAAAATGGTGTCAGAAGGTGGAGAACCAGCATCACCAATCGCTCCAGAAGCACCAATTAAACAGACTGTTGCAATAGGTGAAAAGCCAAGTTGAATACAAAGTGGGACATAGATTGCCGCAATAATAGGCACCGTCGAGAATGACGAACCGATACCTAACGTGATCACCAATCCGACTAACATCATCATAAATGAAGCAATAACTTTATTACCCGCGAATAAAGCAGCACTGTTAATCACTAACGGTTCAATATCATTTGTTTGTTTTAGCACTTCGGCAAAGCCTTGGGCAGAAATCATAACAAAACCAATCATGGCCATCATTTTAATGCCATCGGTAAAAACGCCGTCTGCTTCACCCCATTTAATGGTTCCCGAAACAATAAAGCAAATAAAACCAATTAGCGCTCCTAAAATCATTGAACCTGTATAAAGTTGGATAGCAAAAGAGAGAACAATCGCCAATAAAGACACAATAAGTGAACGCTTATTTACACTATTTACCGTTTCTAAATTCGTCTCTTCACGAATAATTTTATATTCTCTTGGTTTACGGTAACTGACAAAAATTGCCCAAAGTAGCCCAACAAACATCCCTAGCGCTGGTATCGCCATAGCATGCATTACATTCACATGACTAACATCCATGCCAGATGCAGTGATATTTTTTAATAAAATTTGATTTAAAAAGATATTACCAAAACCAACCGGTAAGAACATATAAGGTGTAATGAGTCCAAATGTCATTATACAGGCAATCATTCGTCTATCTAACTGTAATCGAGACATCACATATAATAGTGGTGGGATTAACAGTGGAATAAAAGCAATATGGATAGGTATGATATTTTGTGAAGAAATACTGACCAAAGCAATAATAATAATTAATAACCATTTTATGCGTTTTTTAGCACTGCTCGTTGTCAACTGTTTAACCGCTTTATCAGCTAATAATTCAGGCAATCCCGATTTTGAAATTGCAACCGCAAAAGCACCAAGCATAGCATAAGAAAGAGCGATATTTGCACCATTGCTAATACCTGTATTGAATGCATCAATTGTTTGTTTTAACGTTAAATGGCTAAATAAACCACCAACAAAGGCACCAATAATTAAGCTAATTACCACATGAACACGGCAAAGAGATAAAATTAACATACAAATTACCGCAATAACCACAGCGTTTATTGACGATAAAAGCTCAAAAACTGTATTCATAGATATATTCTCTTAAATAAACAAAGTTAATTATTTTAGTGGATGACTATAGAAAGTGCAATTGATAGTAAATGCTGACTTTTAACCATGATTATTCTAAAAATAGTTGACGTCTAAATGGATTTTAAGTGACAGATTAAAATAAAAAGCAAAATCAACACATTGCTCAATAAACTCCCCATATTTTTTATAACTGTCTGATTAATTTTTTATTGATAAAGATCTCATTTTGATAAAAATCCTTTTTTTATCCTTGCTAATTACAGAATAAATGGCTATTTTAAATAATAGATATTTTTAATAGAAATCATTATATTTATAGAAATATAATAATGAATCATAATGTGGCTTATTTAAAAATTACACTAATTTTATGCTTTAGATGAATTAAATTTTTAATTAAGGAGAAAGATATGTCTAACCGTCCAATTGGATTGGCAGCGTTAACTGTCTTAGATGTTTCACCTGCTAACCAAGTCCTCGTTGCAGCAGAAGCGGGTTATACTCATGTCGGTTTGAGGCTTATACCGGCTACGCCAACTGAACCGGTATATGCGACCGTCGGCGATACGCCATTGGTTCGAGAAATTGAACGCCGTTTAAAAGAGACAGGAATTAAGGTATTAGATATAGAAATCTTCCGTTTAAAACCCGATACCCGTGTCATTAACTTTTTACCCGTACTGGAAACAGGCGCAAGATTAGGTGCCAGTCAGGTACTTTTGGCGGGTAACGATCCCGATCAAAATCGATTAGCCGATAATTTTGCCCAGCTTTGTGACATTGCCGCTCCCCTTGGCATTGCCATCAATATCGAACCGATGCCATGGACAAACATCCCTGGCGTCAATGCCGGTGTTGAACTGCTAAAAAAAGCGAATCAAAACAATCAAGGTATGATAATTGATCCCCTGCATTTTGATCGAGGTCCAAATACCCTTGACGATTTGAAAAAAGTACCTAAAGATTGTTGGCGTTATATGCAACTGTGTGATGGTACTAAAGAAAAACCTCAAGACACAGAAGGACTACTTTATCAAGCCCGTAACTATCGTTTATCCCCGGGGCGTGGTGGTATTGACCTCGTATCTTTGTTGAAAGCTTTACCTGAAATGCCGATTTCAATTGAATGTTGTAATGACGAATTAGCTTTATCTAAATCCCCAATTGAACGCGCTAAAATGTATATTGAAGATACACGTACATTATTAAAACGTGTTGCTGAACAATCTTAATTGTTAACGCTTTATTGAAAAAAAAGTGTGTAGTGGAGAATTTTTAATGAGAAATAATATTGACGGCCATTATTTATTGATTGGTTTAATGGCTTATCCAATACGTCACAGTTTATCACCGCAAATGCAAAACACTATTTATTCAAAACTAAATATTCCTTATATTTATTTGGCTTTTGAAGTTGATCAAGAAAAATTACCCGATGCAATAAAAGGTCTTCGTGCCTTAGGTTTGCGAGGTAGTGCGGTATCGATGCCCAATAAACAATTGGTTTGCCAATATCTTGATAAGTTAACACCTGCGGTTGAAATGAGTGGGGCTTGCAATACAATTTCGAATGATAACGGCATATTAACCGGTTATAACACCGACGGCATTGGCTATATGCGCATGTTGAAAGAAGCAGGCATTGATGTCATAGGTAAAAAAATGACGATTCTTGGTGCAGGCGGTGCAGCAACAGCTATTGTAGTACAAGCTGCACTTGATGGTGTGAAAGAGATCGCCATCTTCAATCAGAAAGATGACTGCTATGCAAAAATTGAAGCAATTGCAAAAAAATTAAATGAAAACACACCATGTAAAGTCAGTGTGACCGACCTTGCTGATAAAGAGCAACTCCGTCAAGCCATTGCCACCAGTGAAGTACTTTGTAACGCTACAGGTGTTGGAATGAAACCATTAGAAGGGCAAAGTTTAATTACCGATCCAACGATGTTAAGACCGGATCTTGTCGTAACAGACTGTATTTATAGCCCACGTAAGACCAAATTGCTTGAAATCGCAGAACAGCAAGGTTGTAAAACCTTAAATGGGATTGGCATGATGCTTTGGCAAGGTGCAGCGCAAATCAAAATTTGGACGGGTGAAGATGCACCTATTGAGTATGTAAAAGAAAAAATGGGATTTAATGATTAGTCGATAAGTAATCTTTTTACCTAATAATCCAATTAAAAATAAGTTAGCAGATTATTTTATGTTATTGTCTGATTTGCATCACACAATATAAGATTAAACATTATAAACATAATCTTTTACCAACAGGATATAAAATGAAAACAGTTACAACCAAAAATCTAGTTATAGGATCGGGTGCGCCGAAAATTATTGTCCCAATTGTAGGGAAAACTGAAACCGAACTACTTGATGAAGTCACATTTTTACAATCGATAGATTTTGACGTTTTAGAGTGGCGAGTGGATCACTTCACCCAAGTTGATAATATTGATGCTGTGAAAACTGTTGCTAAAAAAATTGCAACCTTATTACCGAGCAAACCTATTTTATTTACCTTTCGTACCGCTAATGAAGGTGGAGTAAAACCATGGCCTCTAACCGCTTATCTTGAATTAAACAAAGAAATAGCTAAGAGTGGACTGGTCGATCTGATCGATGTTGAAGTCTTTATCGGCGATCAATACGTAGAAGAAATTATTAATGTAGCGCATCAACATAATGTATTGGTTGTCACATCCAACCATGACTTTGAAAAAACTCCTGCGAAAAACGATATCATTTCTCGATTACGTAAAATGCAAGATTTAGGTGCTGATATTCCCAAAATTGCGGTTATGCCACAGACCACAGATGACGTCCTTACCTTATTAGCGGCAACCACAGAAATGAATGAAAAATATGCAACCAGACCCATCATTACCATGTCAATGGCAGGGCTGGGGGCAATTAGCCGAGTGGCAGGAACAACATTTGGTTCAGCAATGACATTTGGAGCAGCTAAAAATGCCTCAGCACCGGGGCAATTAGATGTCAAACAGTTACGTTATATTTTAGATGTGTTGTATCAAAGTAAACAGTAGGTTAAATAATTTGGTACTTACTTTGACATTAAGATTTAATCAAATATAAAGATATGCGAAGAAAGTATAAATAAAAGTTATCAAGTTGAACAATAGGAGTTTTTATGAGCCAAAGTTGGTTAGGATTAGAAAATGATGTTTGTGTCATCACAGGTGCAATTGGTGGCATGGGCTCCGAAATTTGCCGTGAATTTGCTAAACAAAAAGCGAATCTTGTACTTATCGATTTAGATGAAACAAAATGTCAACAACTCGCTAAATCGTTAAGTAATGAATACGGTATAAAAGCAATTGGTCTTGCCTGTAATACCACTAACGAAGCACAAGTAGATGCAGCGGTCGCAAAAGTAAAACAAGAATTTGGACGTTGTGATGTACTGGTTAATACCGCAGCGATTTTACGTTTTTGTCCGATTGAAGACCTTCCTCTTGATGAATGGAATACTACCGTTAATATTAACCTAACAGGATATTTCCTTATGTCTCAACGTTTTGGGCGTTTAATGATTGAGCAAAAATCAGGTCGTATGGTGCATATCTCAACGGTGGCGTCGCACACGCCTGAAACTTACAGTGGTGCTTACAGTTCAACCAAAGCTGGGGTTTCGATGATGTCTAAACAATTTGCTGCTGAATGGGGACAATTTGGTATTCGCAGTAATGCAGTCTGTCCATGTTTTGTCAAAACACCTTTATCAAAAAAATTCTATGAAGATAAAGAAGTTGAACAAGGTCGTACCCGTATGATTGCCAGCCGTCGTATTGGTGAAACCATTGATATTGCTAATGCTGTTTTATATTTGGCAAGTAAACGTTCTGATTATTCAAATGGTACTGAGCTTGTGGTTGATGGTGGTTACGAAGTGATGCTTGGAGATTTAGTCCCACGTCCAGGTGGTCGTCGCCAATTTGCAGAACAACAACATGCGGCTTCGAAAGCATCGAACAAATAAAAAATATCAGTCAATTAGGCTTATAGCTCACGACCGTGATCATGGTGGTTAATTGGCTTTTTAGGATTTGAAAACCATAATCAAAATAGAGAATAACCATAAGGAGTATCGATGTGTGAGCTAAATATTATTGCAATACATGAGGTAAAACCAGAGTGGGTAAAGGAATATCAACAAGCTGCCCTAAAAGTGCGGAATGAAAGCAGAAAAGAAGCTGGTTGCATTCGTTATGAACTCAGTCTGGATACCAATAACCAACATATTTTTATTTTCTCAGAAATATGGGCAAACCAAGCTGCCATGGAGTTTCATAACACGACTGCTCATTTTATGGAATTTAAACAATTCTTAGAGAATAAATTAGTCGATAGAAAATGGTATAAAACGAAAAAATTCTAATTAAATAGATAACGAATTCTCGTAATGGCTCGCGCTTAGCATAACGCGAGCCATTCTAGTTTTCATCTATTTATAGATAAAATGAATAAATTAAACTTGATCTATAAAATATAAGCATAAGTTAGCAATGGATTTATTATTAACTTTAACACGTTTAGAAGACTATTTTGCAATGTTTGATAGAGAAATTATTTAAATAAAAAGGAGACAAATATGCCCAATTTTTCAGCTATATTTGAACCGTTTGTAATTAATAAAACAACTATACGCAACAGAATTGTCATGCCACCGATAGGGACTAACTTTGCCACATTACATGGCGAAATGGTGGATGACCATATTCAATACTATGAACAACGAGCAAAAGGCGGAACTGGGCTTATTATCCTTGAAAACGTATGCGTTGATTTTCCTTATGGTACTAACGGTACCACACAACTGAGAATCGACAACGATCAATACATTCCCGGATTGTATAAATTTACTGAACGTATGCACAAACATGGGGCATCGGTCGCAGTACAAATTAATCATGCAGGCGCATCCGCTTACCCCGGTCGCTTAAATGGCTTGCAACCTATTTCTTCATCCAATATACCATCTAAAACAGGTGGCAATATTCCCAGACCAGCAACGATTGAAGAGCTTCATGATATTGTTAAACAATATGGACTAGCAGCTCACAGAGCCCAAAGAGCCGGTTTTGATGCTGTTGAAATTCATGCCGGACACTCATATTTGCTGAGTCAATTTTTATCACCGCTGTATAACAACCGTACAGATGAATTTGGAGGCAGTATTGAAAACCGAGCACGATTAATTCGTCTGGTTATTGATGAAATGCGTAGCAAAGTCGGCCCTTTCTTTCCAATCCTTTTACGGATTAGTGCGGTCGATTTTGTAGATGGAGGAAATACTTTAGACGATACCTTAGCTATTTTAGAACACCTGAGTGAGGGTGTGGATGTTTTTGATGTATCTGCCGCACAAAATGATACTATCCAATTTCAGATTGATCAGATGAATCTCCCAGACGGTTGGCGTTCTTACATGGCAAAAGCTGTGCGAGATAAATTTAATAAACCGACCATTGCGTCTGGTAACTTTCGAGACCCGTCAATCATCGCCAAAACAATTAAAGAAGGGATTGCTGATTTTGTCGTTTTAGGACGAGGGCTAATTGCCGAACCTTATTGGGTTGAAAAAGTACAAAATAACGAAATCGACACATTAAGAAAATGTATTTCATGTAATATTGGTTGTGCAGATCATCGCATTGCGAGATCTAAACCAATTCGCTGTACAGTTAATCCGGATATTATCAGTTATGAAGACTATAAACGCTATCAGATCTCAACCCCGCTTAATGTTGTTGTAGTGGGAGGCGGAACGGCTGGACTTGAAGCCGCATGCACAGCAGCAGAAGTCGGATGTAATGTTACATTATATGAAGAAAAGCCTTTTTTGGGTGGTCTGTCAATGATGATTTCACGATTTCCATATAAACAACGTATTGCCGATTTGCCTAAATTTCTTATCAACCGTGCCAAAAGTTTAAAAAATCTCACAATCAATCTTAATACACGAGCAACGCCTGAAATAATCGAAAAATTACAACCCGATTTAGTGATTAGTGCAACCGGTTCAAAACCTTTATTACCCCCTATTAAAGGATTACACGATCAGCTTAGTGCACCAAACAGACAAGTATTTTCGATTTTTGACATCATGGAAGACTTCAATCAATTTACCGATATTGCCAATAAAAAAGTGGTTGTCATCGGTGGGGGAGCTGTCGGGCTGGATGTCGTTGAATATTTTTCTGAAAACAACGCCAAGGCGGTTTCCATTGTTGAAATGAAGCCTGCTATGGCTGAAGATTTGGATTATATTGGTCGTATTTCTATGATGACCATGCTCAAACATAATCAGGTTGATGTTCATCTTTCTACAACTTTACTGGAAGTCGCTGAAAATCACTTTTTAGTTAAAGATAAAGATGGTCACCAATTTAAATTAGAATTCGATTATGGTTTTGTCTGTTTAGGAATGCTAAGTGAAAACACCTTTAGCCAAGCTTTTTCTGAACATGCAACTAAAAATAACTATGTTTATCATAAAATTGGCGATTGTAAACAAGCTCGTAAACTTATCGATGGCATGCGTGAAGGACGAGATGTTATTACCCTGATCCAACGATTGGAGAGGATAAAAAACAAAGAGATTCGTGGAGTTGATATCAATAAACCTTTATAATGCTTTCAACTATCGTTATAAATAGAGTTATTTAACTCAAACTATATCGACGAAAGATTGTGCAAATTAGCTAACGTTTAAATGATAACAAGTATATACTTAGTGTTTTCTCTCTTATTTAAACAATAAGAGAGATTCACTATTATGATTTAAATACTAATTTCTGTATTAGCTTGATTAAGTATATTTCATTATTTAAGCCTATAATTAGCGAAATACGATGAGGTTTATTTTTATGTTTTCGTGGTGGACTAAAGTTTCTTTTTCACTAATCCAAATCCCAATTAAATTATTTGTTAAAAGTAAACCTATACCAGCAGATCCGGTTTCTGAATTAGGTCTTGATACTAATAAACCCATATTATATGTTTTGCCCTATAATTCTAAGATTGATCTTATGGTTGTTCGTTCTTTATGTTCCAAGTTCGGCTTACCTGATCCGCTAGAAGGCATCGATATTAATGGTAATATGGTTCCTTCATATATTTTTATTGATAAAGGCCCGGGTATTTTTGCCTCTAATCAACAAAAAACAAAAGCAATTGACATTTTAAGAGAATATATTTCTGCTCATCAAGAAAATCCCGAGTTGGATATTCAAATGTTACCGGTTTCGGTGATGTTCGGACGCAGTCCAGATAAAGAAGGCAAAAAAAGCCCTTCTCTACAAGTGCTGGGAGCAACTTATAAATTATATAAAATCATTGTTTCAGGTCGAGATTGCTATACCCGTTTTTCAAGAACCGTGTCATTAAAAGATATTGAAATCAATAATCAACAAAATATTTCGGTCTTAGCCCATAAGCTTGCTCGAGTTGCACGTATTCATTTTACCAAACAAAGAATGGCATCAGTGGGGCCTAAACTGCCTGTACGGCAACAAATGCTGAATAAATTATTAACTAATCCTAGCCTTTCTGATGCAATTCAAGAAGAAGCCAAAAGTAAAAATATTAGTCTTGATAAAGCGAAAAAAAATGCACTGGCAATGTTAAACGAAATTGCCGCTAATTTTTCTTATCGAATGCTAAGAATTACCGATATTGTTCTAACTTGGGCATGGAACAGACTTTACCAAGGTTTAAAAGTAACCAATGCCGATCCAGTTCGAGAACTGGCGCAAAATGGACATGAAATTGTTTATGCACCGTGTCATCGCAGTCACATGGATTATCTTTTATTATCTTATGTTCTTTATCGACAAGGATTAGTACCACCTCATATTGCTGCTGGTATCAACTTGAACTTCTGGCCTGCTGGTCCGATTTTTAGACGACTAGGTGCCTTCTTTATTCGTCGTTCATTTAGAGGAAATAAACTTTATACTTCCGTTTTTCGTGAATATTTAGCTGAGTTATTTATTCGAGGCTATGCTGTTGAATATTTTATCGAAGGTGGGCGTTCACGTACCGGTAGATTGCTCGATCCGAAAACAGGCATGCTCATGATGACCATTCAAACGTTATTGCGTGGCGATGCAAGACCTATCACCGTTGTACCGGTTTATATTGGTTATGAACACGTTTTAGAAGTGGCGACTTATGCCAATGAATTACGCGGCGCAAAAAAAGAAAAAGAGAGTTTATGGCGTACGCTAAAAGCCTTTTTAAAATTAAAAAAATTAGGTTTTGGCTATGTTAATTTTGGTCAACCTATCCCACTGAACCAATTTTTAAATCAACAAATACCGGAATGGCGTGATGCAATTGAACCAACTGGCACCGCTCGCCCAAATTGGTTGACACCCACTACCAATGTTCTGGCAAAACAGATCATGGAGCGTATCAATGCCTCAGCAGCTATTAACGCCATGAATTTATGTTGCTCTATCTTATTGGCGGCGGATCAACGGGCATTAACTAAAGTTAAACTTATAGAACATATTAATTATCTTCTTATATTATTAAAAAATATTCCTTATTCTGATTTGATAACGATTCCCGCTCAAAGCGCAGATGAACTATTTGAACATGCTAAACAAATGGGTAAATTTGTTATCACAACCGATGAGGCTGGCGAAATTGTCGGTTTAACCACTGAACAAGCGGTTTTAATGACTTATTATCGTAATAATATTCAACATTTGCTGATCATTCCTGCAATCGTTGCCAGAATTCTTGTGAAGAATAATCGCATCTCCTCAGAAGCGGTTTTAGAACAGGTAAAATTGCTTTTCCCATTAATTAAATCTGAACTGTTTTTATATCATAATGAAGCGCAGTTAGTTGAATATGTAAACCAAATTATCGCCACCTATTGTGACTTAAATTTAATTAGTTGTAAGTCAGATAAATTAGTGCTCAATTATGCAAAAATGTCTGGTTTACAGTTAATTGCTTCGTCATCAAAAGATACCTTACAACGTTACGCGATTGCTTTTTCGCTTTTGCAAAAAGACCCTTCAATTAGTCGAGCTAATTTAGAAAAAGAAGGTCGATTAATTGCGGAAAGATTATCGGTATTACATGGAATCAATGCGCCAGAATTTTTTGATAAAGGGGTCTTTTCAACACTGGTTGCATCACTACGAGAACAAGGTTATCTGGATGATCAAGATAGTGCCAGTTTTCAAAAAATTGAAAACATGAATAATATCTTAAAACCTCTCATTACTCATCGAGTCTTGCAAACAATTGAGGAAATTAATCCTTAATCACGAGTTAGTATCGATAGAGTTTGCCCTTTTATCAGTCGCAAACTCTATCAATATTGTTGAATATAGCAAAATCCACAATACCAATCGATTCACTTGATAGCTTGTACATTGATAATAATTTTAAGTTTTGTTAAGATACGCTTTACATAATTATTGCAAAGTGCTGTTAACAATTTTAGATAAAATTTAATAAAAATTATCGGATCTTTTCTTCTGATTTTTTGATCAAAGTCAAATTTTAACCATTGATATCTGTTTTTTCCTTTATTTCCAATTAATAAACGATTATTATGAATTATTATCCAATAGGGATATTAGTACCTACCAATATTATAAATTAAAATGTAATGTCAGCTTTTAAGGAGTTCATATGCTATTTAACCGTAGACAGTTCTTTAAGATCTGCGCTGGTGGCATGGCAGGAACAACAGTTGCCACGCTTGGACTTGCTCCCAATGTGGCGCTCGCACAAACTCGCCAATTCAAATTATTAAAATCGAAAGAAACCCGCAATAACTGTACCTACTGTTCGGTTGGCTGTGGAATGTTACTTTATAGTCGAGGAGATGGAGCTAAGAATGCCGAATCTTCTATTTTTCATGTAGAAGGCGATCCTGATCATCCAGTTAGTCGTGGCTCACTCTGCCCAAAAGGTGCTGGGGTGCTAGACTATATCAAAAGTGAACAACGTGTTAAATATCCCGAATATCGTGCTCCTGGCTCTGATCAATGGCAACGTATCAGTTGGGATGAAGCGATTGATCGTATTGCTCGATTGATGAAAGAAGACCGAGATAAAAACTTTATCGAAAAAAATGAACAAGGTACAACCGTGAATCGCTGGACATCAACCGGTTGGTTGGTTACTTCAGCTGCGAGTAATGAAACGGGTTGGCTAGCGTTCAAAATAGCTCGCTCATTAGGTATGCTAAGTCTTGAAACTCAAGCAAGGGTTTGTCATGGCCCGTCAGTATCAAGTCTTGCAGCAACGTATGGGCGTGGTGCGATGACAAATAACTGGAATGACATTAAAAATGCCAATGTCGTCATCGTTATGGGTGGAAATGCCGCTGAAGCTCATCCAGTTGGTTTTAAGTGGGCGATTGAAGCTAAAATCACAAATGGCGCTGAACTTATCGCTATTGATCCTCGTTTTCACCGCACGGCTTCGGTTGCCGATAAATATGTTCCGATTCGTGCAGGTTCGGATATTGCCTTCTTACTAGGTATTATTAATTATCTCATTACCCATAACGAGGTTAATTTTGAATATTTAGTCACACACAGTAACGCTAGCTTAATTGTGAGTGATGACTTTAATTTTGATGAAACTAGTGGTTTATTTAGTGGCTATAATGCTGATAATCGCCAATATGATCAAGCCAGTTGGACATATCAAAAAGATGAAAAAGGTTATGTGCTTCGAGATAAAACACTCACGCATCCACGCTGTGTTTGGAATCTGTTAAAACAACATGTAAGTCGATATACACCAGAAATGGTAAACAAAGTTACCGGAAGCCCGATAGACGGATTTTTACATGTTTGTCGGTCTCTTGCCAGTACGAAAACCAATGACCGAGCAGCAACATTTTTATATGCCTTAGGTTGGACACAACATACTTATGGTACCCAAATTATTCGTACTGCTGCCATGATTCAACTTATTTTAGGTAATGTGGGTGTCATGGGTGGGGGAATTAATGCCTTACGTGGACACTCAAATATTCAAGGTTTAACCGATGTCGGACTCTTATCCAATCGTTTACCTGCATATTTGGATTTACCTAAAGACTCGCAAGTTTCGCTTGAACAGTATCTGGATGAAAAAACCCCTAAACCGTTAGGCGCCAATGAGGTGAACTTCTGGGGTAACTATCCCAAATTCTTTATCAGTTTTATGAAAGCGATGTATGGTGATAAAGCGACTAAAGACAATCAATGGGGATTTGATTGGTTACCTAAATGGGATAAAACTTACGATATCTTACGCTTTAGTAAAATGATGCGTGATGGTCAAGCCAATGGTTTTATTTGTCAAGGATTCAACCCACTTGCTGCCTTACCTGATAAAAATAGTATTCGTGAAGGTTTATCTAAACTCAAATTCTTGGTGAGCATTGACCCATTACCCACTGAAACAGCCGAATTTTGGAAAAATCATGGTGAGTCAAACGATGTCGATTCAAGCAAAATTCAAACCGAAGTCTTTCGATTACCGACTAACTGTTTCGCTGAAGAAAACGGTACGATTGTCAATTCATCACGTTTATTACAATGGCATTGGGCAGCAGCAAAGCCTCCTTATGAATCGCTATATGACCCCGAAATCATTTCACGTATCTTTCTAAGAATCAAAGAACTTTATGCTGAAGAAGGCGGTGCTTATCATGAACCAATTAATAATCTTTCTTGGGATTACCAAGATCCAGAAGGGCCAGCAGCAGAAGAATTAGCCCAAGAGTGTAATGGTCGTGCTCTTGCTGACCTTACGGATACCAACGGTAATGTGATTCTGAAAAAAGGTCAATTATTAAGTGGTTTTTCTCAGCTTAAAGATGATGGTACCACCTCTTCAGGTATTTGGATATTCTGTGGTTCGTGGACTGAACAAGGTAATTTAATGGCAAGACGTGATCCAACAGATCCATCTGGTAAAGGTATCCATGCTGGTTGGGCATGGTCATGGCCAATGAATCGACGTGTACTCTATAATCGGGCATCGGCAGATGAACACGGCAATCCATGGGATCCAAACCGAGTATTGATAAAATGGAATGGTTCTCATTGGGATGGCAATGATGTTGCTGACTTTACCGCTACCTTGTCTCCAAGTTTTGGTGCAGGCGCCTTTATTATGAATAACGATGGTTTAGGTGGATTATTCTGCTTAAATCGTCTGGTTGATGGGCCTTTCCCTGAGCACTACGAACCATTTGAAACGCCAATTACCAATAATCCGTTGCATCCAGAACAAATCAATAATCCGGTTGCTCGAGCATTTAAAGAAGATTTAGCGCGTTTAGGTTCAGCAGATGAATTTCCTTATGTGGGAACAACATACAGTATTACAGAGCATTTCCACTTTTGGACACAACACGCAAGATTGGCTTCAATTACGCAACCAGAACAATTTATCGAACTAAGCGAAAATCTTGCCAATAAAAAAGGAATCAAATTAGGCGACACCGTTAAAGTGACTTCGTATCGAGGCTATATAAAAGCGAAAGCGGTTGTAACTAAACGCTTGCCTACGTTAACGGTAGACGGTAAAGAGATCGAAACCATTGGAATCCCAATTGTTTGGGGATTCACTGGACAAACTAAGAAAGGATTTTTGGTCAATGAATTAACTCCTCATTTAGGTGATGCAAATTCACAAACGCCAGAATATAAATCATTCTTAGTTAACATCGAAAAAGTTACCACCGTGGCATAGGCAGGAGGATTAATTATGTCATTACAAACTCAAGATATTATTCGTCGTTCTGCAACTAATGATTTAACGCCTGCGCCGCGAGCACGTGATTATCAACAGGAGGTGGCCAAATTAATTGATGTCACCACCTGTATTGGTTGTAAAGCATGCCAAGTCGCCTGTAGCGAATGGAATGACCTGCGAGCTGAAGTAGGCAATACGGTCGGTGTTTACGATAATCCCGCTGATTTGGAGCCAAAAGCATGGACGGTAATGCGCTATTCTGAAGTTGAAATTAACGGAAAATTTGAATGGCTAATTCGCAAAGATGGGTGTATGCACTGTTCTGAGCCTGGCTGTTTAAAATCTTGCCCTTCTGAAGGTGCTATCATTCAATATGCTAACGGAATAGTCGATTTTCAGTCGGAACATTGTATTGGTTGTGGCTATTGTGTAGCAGGTTGTCCGTTTAACATTCCTCGTATCAGTAACGAAGATAATCGAGCCTATAAATGTACCTTATGTGTTGACCGTGTTTCGGTTGGACAAGAGCCGGCTTGCGTTAAAACTTGCCCGACTGGTGCTATTCATTTCGGGACTAAACAAGATATGATTCGACATGCTGAGCACCGAATAGCCGATTTAAAAAAACGGGGGTTTGAACATGCAGGGCTTTATAATCCTCAAGCGGTCAATGGAACGCATGTCATGTATGTATTACATCACGCTGATCAACCCGATCTGTATCACGGTTTGCCAGATGAACCCCATATCAGTGAACTGGTTAGATTCTGGAAAGGCCCTTGGAAACCACTTTCAGCTGCCGCCTTTATTGCTACTTTTGGAGGATTACTTTTCCATTACATGGGCGTCGGTGCAATTGAAGTAGACGAAGAAGATATCGAACAGGAAAAACAAGCGGATAAACAAGCAAGAAAACGATTAGGATTACCTATTTTTGGTCGTAAAAATAGTGCCGACATACCACAAAAGGAGGAACATCATGAATAAAAAAGGAATGATTCTTAGAACACCACTTATTGTACGTTTTTGCCATTGGTGTATGGTGTGTCTTTTCATCTTAACGGCATTATCTGGTTTATCGTTATTTTTTCCGTCCATTAAACTATTTGGGCTTTTTCTTGGAACCCCTCAACTGGTTAGAGCGTTACATCCCCTAATTGGATGCATCGTCTTTATACTGCTGATGTTCATGTTTGTAAAGCTTGCTCATCATAATATCCCTAATAAAAATGATCTGTTATGGATCAAGAATTTTAAACACGTCATCATGGGCAAAGAAGAAGGTATACCCATTGGCAAATATAATGTTGGTCAGAAATTTTTATTTTGGTGTATCATGAGTTTAATCACTGTGTTATTCGTAACCGGTATGATTATGTGGCGAAGATATGTTTCAGATTATTTTTCAATTGAAATTGTTCGTATTGCAATCTTTTTCCACTCGTTCGCAGCTATTTGCTTAATCTTACTCGCCATTGGTCATGCTTATATGGCTATCTGGGTTAAAGGTTCAATTAAAGGGATGATTACAGGGTATGTATCTCGAGCTTGGGCTCGAAAAAACCACTCTTCATGGTATGAAGAAGAAATGCAAAAAATCTATCAACAGGAACTGGAAGCAGATAAACCTGTAGAAATGAAGCAAACAACAAAAGTCGAACAAAAAACAGCTTTATAGTTGTTTCTAAAATATATCTATTTTATCCGCTGATATTTATCAGCGGAATTATCTCAATCACTAAATCGATTATGGATAAAATAATCATGAATGGTAACCAATAATGAGTATAAAAATCATCCCACAAGTCCAGCTTGAAGAACAAAATATCAATTCCGTTATCAGACAAATTCCCTTACTTTTTTATCCTTCACCAACAACGCTCTATTTGCATCGAGCTAACAGGCTAAAAGAATTAGCAAAAAATAGTCCATTTAGTGACTATCTCTGTTTTTGTGCTCAATTAGCGCAAACGCAAGCAGACTTAGTTAGCCAAAAACCACTAAATAAAGAGCTATTCGAGCCATTAAATAATGATTTACCGCCACTGAGTATAGAAAACTTTTCATTACCCTATTCTTGGCAGGATTATTTAAAGGTGTTATTACAATCATCATCAAATTTAACCGATCAGATTTCAATCGTGATTGAACAACTGGATAAAAACAGTATTGAGCAATTACAAAATAAAGCTTTGCATTTACTTAAAGGCGAATTCCACGCAGTTGATGGCAATGAAGCCGTATTTATTTGGTCTGCACTCTCTGTTTACTATAGCCAGCTAGCTAGCCAAATAAAAGGTAAAGCAGTATCCGAAAATAGTGATAAAAATTGGCTATGTCCCGTTTGTAATAGCATGCCGGTTGCCAGCGTCATTCAACTGGGTGGTCATAATGGACTGCGTTATTTACATTGTAGTTTATGTGAGAGTGAATGGTATGTGCCAAGAGTAAAATGTACCAGCTGTGATAATATGAAAAATATTGAATATTTTTCGCTAGATAGTGAATTGTCAGCGACTAAAACAGAATGTTGTGATGCTTGCCACAGCTATTTAAAAATCTTTGATCAGGATAAAGATCCGCATATTGAAGTTATTGCTGATGATATTGCCTCTTTAATACTTGATATCAAAACCGAAGAAGAAGGTTTTGCAAAAAGTGGTATCAATCCATTTGTATTTGCACAATAAGAATTTAGCTTCTAATAAATTTAGAATTAACCTTGAATAGGTAACTGAACAATATTAGCAGCTATTTTTAGCTTTTTTTCATGAAAAGCAGGATAAAAAACCAATAATCTGATTATTATATTCTTAATTTGCTTGAAATTTTAGCGTATTTTTATATTAATCAGATAATGCCTCATCCTTTTAAAAAATAAGAATGACAAAAAAGTCCAATTACACCTTAACATTTTGGTTGAATCAGTTTAGAATAATACTATTGTACTAGTTTGCGAGTTTATTTTTATGAAACGCTTTTTTTTATTCAGTTGTTTGATGTTAATTACCCCTTTTATGTGTATAGCCAATACGGTAAAAAGTGTTGCCATAACTGCAATTGTTGAACATCCATCACTAGATCAAATCCGAGATGGTGTAAAAGATGAATTAACAAGCAGTGGTTATCTATTAAATGAAAATTTAACGGTTAAGTACAAAAGCGCCCAAGGCAGTAGCGCGACTGCAGCACAAATTGCCAGACAATTTATTGCCGATAAACCCGATGTTATCGTCGCTATTGCAACACCAAGTGCACAAGCAACAGCCGCAGTAACTAAACAAATCCCACTCGTATTTGCAGGAATTACCGATCCCATTGCCGCAAAGCTAGTTAATAATTGGGAACCTACCAATACCAATATTACGGGTGTATCTGATTTTCAAGAGATTGGTCCTCAAATCGACTTTATGAAAAAAATTGTCCCGAATGTAAAATCGGTAGGATACATCTACAGTCCAAGTGAAATCAATTCCACTGTGGTAATGAAAAATTTGAAAGCACAACTTGCAGAACAAAATATTTCATTGGTTGCAGTGCCCGCACAACGAACTGCGGATATTTCCACTGCGGCAAATTCATTAAAAGGCAAAGTTGACTTGATTTATACGACAACCGATAACAATGTTGTATCTGCTTATGAATCATTAGTGAAATTTGCTAATGAAAACAAAATTCCTTTATTAGCATCTTTTCCTGATGCAATTGAAAGAGGCGCCGTTGCGGCTTATGGTATGAGTTATTATGATGTTGGTCGTCAATCAGGCAAACTTGTTGTTCGCATTTTGAATGGAGAAAAACCCGGCAGTATTGCGCCAGAAATTGGACAAGCATTACGACTGGTTATCAATATTGAAGCCGCGAAAAAACAAGGCGCAACATTATCGCCTGAAGTTATTCAGTCCGCTTATAAAGTCATTGGTGAATAACATAATCCCATTTATGCTTTGCTGAATCAATCAGCAGAGCATACCCCTATTATCAACAGAACTCGCTTACTCTCTAACGAATGATTATTTTCGTTTTTTTTATCTATAAAAGAAGCAAAATATACCCAATTTTTGTCGATTAAAAGTGCTTTACAATCACTAATCATAACAGATTGTAATTAAAAATTTACAGCTAAATAAAGTGATATTCCTAGAAAATTATTTAAATATGATTTATAGTAAACACATATTTATCTAAGTTGTAAAAAAATTATTACAAAGGTACCTATATGCGTAATCGTATTTGTAAACTTATTATGCTACTCTGTTTGTCAACCCTTACTTTTTCATCGTTTGCTGATACAGCAAAGGAACAAAAGTATGTTGCTATTACAGCCATTGTTGAACATCCTGCATTAGATAATGTTCGAAGAGGGGTGGAAGATGAATTAAAAGATAATGGTTATATCAACGGTGAAAACTTAAAATTACAGTATGCCAGCGCTCAAGGCAGTAGTGCTAATGCTGTTCAAATCGCTAAACAATTTGCTGCCAATAAACCCGATGTGATTGTCGGAATCGCAACACCTAGCTCACAAGCTTTATTAGCGACGACTAAACGTATTCCAATCATTTTCACGGCTGTAACAGATCCCGTTGCCGCAAGATTAACCCCTAGTTGGGAAGCGTCAAAAACCAATGTGACCGGTGTTTCTGATGCACTACCGTTAGATGCGCAAATAGATATGATGTTAAAAATCAAACCAGATGCGAAAAACATTGGTTATGTCTACAGTCCTAGCGAAGTCAATTCAACTATTGTACTTAAACAATTACAATCAGCACTGGAAAAACGTGGTATGCAAATTATCGCAGCTCCAGCTCAACGTACTTCAGATATTTCTACAGCGGCAAGAAGTTTAAAAGGTAAAGTTGATCTGATTTATACCACTACCGATAACAATGTCGTTTCGGCTTACGAATCTTTAGCAAAAGTCGCTAATGAAAGTAAAATACCTTTGTTAGCCTCCGATCCTGACTCAGCCGAACGTGGAGCCATCGCGGCCTTGGGAATGAGTTATTACGATTTAGGACGCCAAGCTGGTAAAATCGTTATCCGCATTCTTAATGGTGAAAAACCTGGCGATATTCCGCCACAAATAGGTAGCATTACACAGTTAACAATCAATAAAAAAGCAGCTGAGCGACAAGGCGTCGTATTATCTGAAGATGTATTGAAATCAGCAACGAAGATTGTTGAATAGTTTTTTAATTTTATCACGATACCGCTAATTTTAGCGGTTAATTTTAATAGGTTTTTTTCATGTCTTTTGAATTTTTAATAGGCTCGCTGGGAATTGGACTTATTTATGCCATTGTGAGCTTAGGTGTTTTTATATCTTTCCGTTTACTCGATTTTCCGGATCTTACAGCCGATGCTAGCTTCCCGTTAGGTGGCGCAGTATGTGGTTTATGTATTTATATTGGTATTGACCCTTGGATTGCCACACTTTTAGGTATGTTTGCGGGGTGTATCGCCGGTAGTTTGACTGGCTTGCTTTATGTTAAGCTCAATATTTTGCAATTATTATCCAGTATTATTGTCATGATAGGTTTGTATTCAATTAATTTAAGAATATTAGGGCTTGGACGTTATATTACTCACGAAACAACTGAATATTCAGGATCACCGAATCTTGCGTTATTGGATGCGAAAACTATTTTTTCACCCTTTATTTCAGAAGACTACAGTAACCAATATATTGTTCAATCCGTTATGGTTTTTGGCTTTGTTGTTGTGGTTTGGTTACTGCTACATTTATTTTTAAACACCCAAATGGGATTGGCATTGAGAGCAACCGGTACAAACCAAAGAATGGCTAGATCTCAAGGTGTCCCAACGGGCAGCATCACCATTTTAGGTATGGCTATTTCCAATGGCTTAATCGCATTAGGTGGTTCATTATTTGTGCAAACCCAAGGCAGTGCTGATATTACCATAGGTGTGGGGACAATCGTCATTGGTCTTGCTTCTATTATCATTGGTGAAAGTATCTTCCCAACAAAACGTATATGGGCAATTATGCTGGCAGTTATTCTAGGCGCTATTCTTTATCGTTTATTTATAGCTGTAGCACTAAGTAATGAGTTTTTGCACAAAATAGGCGTAGGCACAGAAGACTTAAATCTTATTACCGCAATATTGGTTGTACTTGCTCTTGTACTACCTAAGCAATTAAAAAAATACTCGAAAAAAAGAGGAAATAAACATGCTTAACGTTGAACAATTGCAATTAACTTTTAACCAAGGTACACCTATTGAAAATCACGTATTACGTGGCTTAAATTTAAATATAAAAGAAGGTGAGTTTGTTACGATTATTGGTAGTAATGGTGCGGGTAAAAGTTCGTTACTTAATATTATTAGCGGAGATTTACTCAGTGACTCAGGGCATGTCATCATCAATGGCAAAGATGTAACGCGTGTTCCTGCCTGGAAAAGAGCAGGAATGGTTGCCAGAGTGTTTCAAGATCCGATGGTGGGAACCTGTGAAAATTTAACCATCGAAGAAAATCTTGCTATTGCTTATAATCGTGGACGTTGTTTTACATTACGCCCTGCACTTAATCGCAAAATTCAGTCCATATTTAAGGAAAAGCTTGCGACTTTAAATTTAGGTCTCGAAAATCGTTTATCCGATATGATGGGGTTACTTTCAGGAGGACAAAGACAAGCAATAAGTTTATTGATGTCGACCTTACAGCCATCTAAAATTTTGTTACTCGATGAACACACCGCTGCACTTGATCCTAAAACAGCTCAATTCGTTCTAGATCTGACTAATGAAATAGTGGGCAAAAACCACTTAACGACCATGATGGTAACACATTCAATGAAACAAGCTCTAGAATACGGAAACAGGACCGTAATGCTTCATCAGGGACAAGTCGTACTTGATGTTTCTGGTGAACAACGTGATAAGATGACGGTAAATGACTTATTAGCTATGTTTGAAAAAACACGCGGTGAAAAAGTTACTGACGATGCCTTACTTTTAGGTTAATATTAACAAACAAGCAATATTCCTTAATAGGAGTATTGCTTTCTCTTTTTGTCTGTCCAATCAAACTCTCCAAACTTTAAGCTCTTTCAATTGCTCACATAATGTTATCAAAGCATAAGTTAATCAAAGATCACTTTTTCATATTAATGGATGACCAATAATAAAGTACCTTAGCTAACGCTTTTTTTAAATATTTAATCTACAGACATTAACTTCGATTCAATATCTTTCCAATAAAGAGCATAAATTTGACTCATTGTTATTATAGAGAGCACTTAACTAGACTATTGGCTAGATAGGTGTCAAACATTTAATGGAATTTTATAATCAACAGTCTAGTCTAAATAACAGATATGTTATTAGCATCAAACAAATTTATCACTCATTGGGCAGGTTAAATCTACAGATTTATATTTTTCATGTTATGAAAATTGAACTACGACATTACACTGATATAACAATAGATATTTAATGGAATTTTGTAATCGACGACTTAATGTAGATAATAGACATGTTATTAACATCAAACAAACTTATTAATATTTGTAATAAGTATTAGGTAGATCCAATCTGCTGTTTGATATTATTCATGAGATACCGCTTTAAATGGTTTATTAAAAGCGATTAATGAGCTCATTTCAAATCATATCCCGTTCAGTCGTC
>NZ_JAFNNQ010000089.1:0-53077 GCF_026536675.1 Gilliamella sp. B2717
CTTGAACCAGTGACATACGGATTAACAGTCCGCCGTTCTACCGACTGAACTATGGAGGAACACTCGACGGTCAGAATATTAACGATCTATAATGATTATGTCAATCGTTAAAACACGAAATAAAACTAACTGCTCAGTGAGTAAACAAATAATACATCGCCTATGCTAAAATAAAGGGCTACAGTAAGAATAGCTAGAGTATGATTTATGAAAAAAAATATTTGTGTATTTTGTGGTGCCAGTGAAGGCAATCGTTTGGAATATCGAACAGCTGCCGAACAACTCGGTAAAATTATAGCAAAACAAAATCGGCGATTAATTTATGGCGGAGGTAATAAAGGGTTGATGGGAATGATTGCTAATGCTGTTTTAGCTCATGGCGGTGAAGTCATTGGCATCATCCCTGAACGTTTAGTTAAAGCCGAAACGGCTCACCATGGCATTACCCGATTGGAAGTTGTCGACAATATGCATCAACGTAAAGCAAGGCTTGCAGAACTAGCTGACGGTTTTATCGCTATGCCAGGCGGTACCGGCACATTAGAAGAGGTTTTTGAGGTTTGGACTGGTATGCAAATTGGTTATCATGAAAAACCGGTGGCATTATTTGATATTGCAAACTTTTGGCAACCGATGTTGAGTTTTTTAAACCATGCTGTGCAAGAAGGGTTTATTCGGGAAAATTTTTATAATACATTAATTGTTAGTGATAACGCCGAATTAGTGCTGAAACAAATGGACGATTTCGTTCCGAAAGATTTACAACGCTGGGTAAAGAAATAAGTGAATATAAGAAAAACGCCATCATTAGATGGCGTTTTAATTTATGCTTATTAAGCTGTCGTCGCTACAGCTTCTTTTTCTGGTGCTTTAATAGCTGCATAAGCAAGCCCTGCAATAACCGATCCAACAACAATGGATAACAGATAACCACCCACAGGTTTAACAACACCTGGAATTGCTAGAGCAAATAATCCACCGTGTGGTGTCATTAATGTTGAACCAAATGCTAATGCCATACCACCAGTGATTGCGCCACCTAGAATACAACAAGGGATAACACGTAACGGATCACGCGCAGCGAAAGGAATTGCCCCTTCAGAGATAAAGCATAAGCCTAATACTAATGACGCCTTACCACTTTCTTGCTCAGCTTTAGCAAACTTTTTGCGAGCGATTAGCGTTGCAATACCCATTGCCAATGGAGGTACCATACCACCAGCCATCACAGCAGCCATTGGTGCATAAACATGCGCAGAAATTAATCCCGTACCAAAAGCATAAGCAACTTTATTAATTGGTCCGCCCATATCTGTACACATCATACCGCCTAACACTGCACCTAAAATAACAGCATTAGCCGTGCCCATTGAATTTAACCAGTCTGTTACCTCACCCATTAACCAAGCAATAGGTGTACCAACAATAAACTGCATGACAAGCCCTGTCGCTAATGTTGCCAATAGTGGCACAATTAAAATGGGTTTTAAGGCTTCCATACTTTTTGGTAGGGGAAGGTATTTAGCGATTAATAATGCAAAATATCCAGCAAAGTAACCAATGATAATACCACCTAAAAATCCTGCACCTGTTGAGACCGCAAGCAATCCTCCGACCAGACCAGGCGCAAGTCCAGGTCTATCCGCAATTGAATAAGCGATATAGCCAGCCAGTAATGGCACCATAAGCGAAAATGCCAAGCCTCCAATTTGCGCTAAATGTGGTTCGCCAACTAATTTTTGTACACCGTCAATGTTTTCAAATGAACCCAAAGCAAAAGAAAGTGCGATGATCAATCCACCGGCAACAACCATTGGTAACATATAAGAAACACCAGTTAGAAGATGTTTATAAAAACTTTTCTTCTCATTGCTTGATTTAGCCGATGCTGAAGTTGATGAAGGTTGATAAACCGTTGCCTCTTCGAATGCTTTATCAAACTCTTGCGCAGTCTTTTTGAGCGCTGGGCCAGTTTTTGTTCGATATAATTTTTTACCCGCAAATTTACTTAAATCTACATCGATATCACAAGCTGCAATAACAATGTCTGCTGAGGCGACTTCTTCTGGTGTGAGTTCGTTACCAACCCCAACTGACCCTCGCGTTTCAACTTTACACCACCAACCACGTTTTTTGGCTTCTTCTTCAATCGCTTCGGCAGCCATAAAAGTATGTGCCACTCCAGTTGGACACGCTGTTACTGCAACAATACGTTTTACAGCCGTATTAGTGGTAGGAGCTGAAACACGTTGAGCTGATTGTTCAAAAACAACCGCTTTACTTTGTGCTTCTGTTAGAATTTGTTTTGGGTTGGCAAATAACGCATTAATATCTTCTACCACATAAACTTTTTTACCGATAACGGATTTATCACTAATTTCACCAGTCCCGATAGCAATAATCACATCAGTAGAATCTGAATTATCGGTTACGTTAAAATTCAACGAATTGGCAGCCAATGCGAGTTCCGCTCTGGCTAAACGTCCATTTACAGGACCTGTATTACTACCTTCAACAATATAAATATTCATGCTAACTCCTAACCAGCATTTATTTCAATTTTGCCTAGCATATCAGTTACAGCTTGGCGATCCGAAATCCCCACACCCGCTTGTCCAACAGACAAAGCAGCAACACTTGATGCAAATACCAGGGTATCTTTAATCGATTGATTTGTTATTAATCCATACATGATTCCAGCAACCATTGAGTCACCGGCACCGACCGTACTCACTACTTGACATTTTGGTGGTTTAGCCAACCATGCTTCATGTTGAGTCACCCACAAAGCGCCTTTACTTCCTAGTGAAATCACAACATTTTCAACGCCACCTTTTACTAATTCCATCGCAGCTGTTTTAATTTCATCTAGTGTCGTTAATTTACGTCCGACCCACATTTCAAGTTCTTTATCATTTGGTTTGATTAACCATGGCTTAGCTTTCAATCCAGCGACTAACGCATCTCGGCTACTGTCAAACACCACTTTTGGACAGATCTGTTTAACTTGTTCCATCCATTGTGTAAATTTATCGAGTGATACGCCGGCAGGTAAACTGCCACTTATTGCGACCATATCAATATCTTTTAACCATTCAAGAGAACTTGTCACAAAACGTTGCCAATCATGCTCAGTAATTGTAAAGCCTGAAAAGTTTAGATCCGTCACTTCGCTATTTTCTTCAGTCAATTTGACATTAATGCGTGTACGGCCTTCTACAGTTTGGAATTTGTCGACTACATTTAATGAATTAAATAATAGATTAAAACCATCTCGGTTTTCTTGACCTAAAAAACCACCAACAGTTAATTTTATATCTAGATCAGACAATACTTTAGCAACATTAATCCCTTTGCCAGCGGCAAGTAAAGCATTTGTTTGAACTAAATTTACATCACCCAACTCGACTTTTGGACAAAATCCTAATAAATCATAAGCAGGATTTAAGGTGATTGTTGCAACACGATAATTCATTATTCTGTTCCCTCACCAAGTCCGCTTTCAATTGCTTTACCGATAGCATCAAGTGCTTGCTCAGCATCATCACCGACCGCAGTAAATTGCAAACGGCTGCCTTTTTTGGCTCCAAGTGCAACGATTTTCATTAAGCTGGTAGCACTTACTGGCTCCCCTTTTCCATCAAGATTCGCAACAGTTACTTTGCTATTAAACTCTTTAACCAATTTAACTAATACTGAAGATGGACGAGTATGTAAACCATTTTCGTTAGGCACGATAAATTCACGAGTTAAAGCTTGGCTTGAATCCGATGCTGATGACGTTGCTGAGTTAGCTTGTTCAGTTTGAGAATTATCGTTAGTTGAAGGCAAGTCATCTGTCATCAGTAAATTGATTAATTTATCCGTGCTTGCCGATAACATTAAATCTAACTTTTCATAAAATGCTAAACGCGCAATACGATCAATAACCTCAGACATTGCATTATCAACAACCGACATCGTGATAAGTAATTTTACTGGTTTATTATCTTCATTTACGTTGCTTATTGTACGACTAATCACAATCGCATTTTTTAAATTGCCTTCTTTGCTATCGTTCAACCAAACACCACTACCCAAATAGCTGGGTTTATTGTCCAGCACATGAGTAATAAAAGTCGTATTTACAGCATTTTGTTGTTTTAAGCGTGATGCATTTAACGCTTGTAAAGTGGCTAAACTATCAGCATTGATATCCAATAAAAGTGATGATTCATTCATTGAAAATTGGCTGTCTTCTTGTTCTGTTTTTCCGGTTAAAATAGCAAGTGCTTCATCTGCTGTTTTAATATTTTTGATTCGTTCCTCAACACCGTCAGCACCTAAAACATGCGTCAATTGACGAAGTAACTCTAAATGCTCGTCAGAACTAGCGGCGATACCAATAGCGACATAAGCTTTTTCACCATCATCACCCCATTCAACACCCTCAGGAAAACAAAAAACTTGAACACCCGTCTTTTTAACTAAATGACGAGTGGTGGTAGTGCCATGTGGAATAGCAAGGCCAATACCCAGATAAGTGGCAGCTTGCGCTTCACGTTCAAGCATTCCATTTACATATCCTTCTTCGACAAAACCGGCACTAGTTAATGCTGCCGCTACTTTTTTTATCGCTTCTGTTTTATTAGTAGCGTGTTCATTTAAATGTATATCTTCTTTAACTAAATGAAACATAGAATAAATACCTCTGGGTTAAAAATATTGGGTCGACTAAAATGACTCATCTATAAATCCATTTAATGATTTTTATTGAATCGTTTCAGCAATAATGAATAAATTAAAATTATTTATCCAATAAATTATAACTATCAATAACAAATATGTGATCGAGATCTAATTTTTTGATCTTAATTTATTTATTATAAATGCAAAATAGATTTTAGACATTTTTTGTTATTTAGTTACATCATTTTGCTACCTTTAGTGTAAGGTATTTTTCATTAATTTCTAAGTCATGTATTTCAGCCTTCATAAAACGTTAAACATGTCCAAGCAATAATATTATAGCGTTTTTAGTAATACATCATGCAACAACCTAGCCAGTGACAAGCTTCCTAGTTTTTTTATTTTTCGTATTTACTCATACGTTGACGGCTCAAACTGCCACGGTAAATTAATTGTCTTGGGATCATAGTAGTACCTGATTGATAACTTTGCTGATTCAAACAATTTTGGAGTAATGTGATAGTCAACTCCACTATTTCTTTATGATCCTGAGAAAGTGAAATCACTTTACAGGGCAAAAAATCGAGTAATTCATTATCACCAAACGTTGCAATAGTTAATGATTCAGGTAAATGACCAAATTTTCTTAAAATGGCATCAATTGTACCTTGAAGAAGTGAAAATGAAGTTGCAAAAATACCATTTGGTAATTCATGATTGTTTAACCAATGACTAAAAGCCGTATCAGCATCTTGTCGGCTATAATTATTAGCATATAAAAAATCAACATCGTTACAATTTTTTAATGTTACCGCGTTAAACCCTTCAAGACGATGCTGACTTACCGATAAATTAGGTAGAGCACCAATATAAATGACTTTGCCTTGAACAAAATGGTTAAATGTTTGGGCAAGTGCTTTCGCATCTTGTTTATCTGCACCAACAATATTTCTAAATTTTTTACTCGATAATGTTCTGTCTAATGCAAATAGAGGAATCTTAAAATTTTCCCAATCATCATAAAACGCATAGTCTGAATCCGTAACAAAAGACGATGACAGAATTAAAGCGTCCACCCTTCTTTGTTTTAAATGTGCAATGCATTCTTTTTCAATTTCTGGATTATCGTCAGAACAGGATAAAAGTAGTTGGTATCCTTCTTTTCTGACGAGTTGCTCTAAATAACTGGCAATGCGGGTATAACTACTGTTTTCTAAATCAGGGATAATAATACCAATAGTTCTTGTTTTACCTGCTCGAAGTCCTGCAGCAACAACATTAGGCTGATATTTGTGCTTTTTAACAATTGCCATCACTTTAGCAATAGTTTGATCACTTACTCGATATTTTTTCGCTTTTCCGTTTATTACGTAGCTTGCAGTCGTTCTTGACACACCAGCTAAAAGTGCAATTTCCTCTAACTTCATCACTGTTATCTCGGCAAATGGCGTGTCTTTTTTTTAGCATGGAAAGAAGGAATTAGCAAATATTAATTTACTTTAACTTGTTTATTATTTGCAATATTTTACGCTTAAATAACATACGACAATCTACATTAATAATATACAGCGATATGTTGTCCTTGGATAGTTTCAATGCTAACCGGCGTATCAAAAATATCTTCTAAAATAGCTGAATTCATAATCTGTGTTGGAGTTCCTTGATAGACCAGTTCCCCATTTTTCATCGCTAAAATATAGTCCGAATAGACTGATGCAAAATTGATATCGTGAATAACAATGACAATGGTTTTACCAAGTTCATTCGCAGCACGTCGTAACTGTTTCATCATCGAAACTGCATGCTTCATATCCAAATTATTTAACGGTTCATCAAGTAACACATATTCAGTATTTTGACAAAGCACCATCGCGACATATGCTCGTTGTCGCTGTCCGCCAGATAACTCATCTAAAAAACGATCTTTAAACTCAGTTAAATTTAAAAAATCCAATGCTCGATGAATATGCTGATAATCATCAGGATTTAAACGCCCTTTTGTATGAGGATAACGCCCGAATCCGACCAGTTCAAATACGGTAAGCCTACTGGTAAAGCGATTTTCTTGTCTTAATACCGAAAGATGAGTAGCTAATTTATCACTCGGCGTTTCAAACACATCCATGTCTTGAATTTTAACGTTTCCTTCATCAGCGTTCAAAAGTCGACTTATAATCGAAAGTAAAGTTGATTTTCCAGCGCCATTAGGCCCAATGATTGCTGTTACTCCCCCTTGTGGAATGGTGGCGGTAACATTTTTTAAAACCGAAAGGGTTTGATATTTTTTATTAATATTATCAATTTGTATCACATCGGTACCTTTTTCAATAATAAGAAGATAAACAGACTACCACCAATAAACTCTATGACGACCGTAATGGCGCCAACCATATTCAAAACATGCTCTAAAAACATTTGTCCACCCACCAGAAAAATCACGCCAAGTAAAAAGGCCGTGGGAAGTAAAAATCGATGTTGGCTTGAGCGACTTATGCTATAAGCTAAATTTGCTATCAGTAGACCAAAGAAGGTAAACGGCCCCACCAATGCGGTTGAAATTGCAACTAATATCGAGACTAAAAGTAAAATAATTGTCACGCTTTGATGATAATTAACGCCCAGATTAATAGCGTTATCACGTCCTAAAGCCAAAACATCAAATTGAAAACGCATTCTCCATAAAAATAGTCCGATACATATTGCAATAATGAATGAAAAAATAATTAAAATGGGATCAGCCCGAGTAAACGTAGCAAAAATTCGACTTTGCAAAACAGCAAATTCAGTTGGTGTCATTAACCGTTGTAATAAGTTTGCAAAACTGCGGAAAAGTGTGCCAAGAATAATCCCAATTAATAATACTAAATGAAGATTTTGCTTAAATTTTGTGAATAAACCTTTATATAACAATAGAGAAAATAAGATCAGTAAAAGCGATTCAACAATAAATTTGCCCATAATACCGATGTAAGGAATACCTTGCACATCGATAAAGAAAATGACAATTGTTTGAATTAAGACAAATAAAGATTCAAACCCCATTATCGACGGCGTTAATATGCGATTATGGGTCACGGTTTGAAAAAGGAGTGTGGATGTTGCAGCCGAAAAAGCAACTAATATCATCGTCAATACTATCCACATACGATGAGTCAAAATATACCTAATATTCCCTTTTAGATTAAAGGTCATAAAAAAGAGGATACAAATAAGCGCTATACTCAATAATAGCCAAACTCTTTTTTGACTGGAAAGATAGTGTTTTGAACTAACTAGCATGTTTTTTTCGACTTAATAATATTAAAAAGATTACGGCACCGACAATACCAAGAATAACACTGACAGGGATTTCAAATGGATAGCGAATTAAACGTCCAATAATATCGCAAATTAATACCAATCCCCCACCAAATAAACAGACCCAAGGAATGGTTTTACGCACATTATCACCGAATAACAAGCTGACAATGTTGGGAACGATTAATCCTAAAAACGGTAATACACCAACCACCACAACAACAATACCGCCTATCAATGCTATGACAATTAGTCCAATTATCATGACTCGACGATAATTAAGTCCCACATTAACCGAAAAATCTCGACCTAACCCCATGACTGTAAACTGATCTGCACTCCAGCATGCTACCAATGTCAAACCACAAACTAGCCACAATAGTTCATAACGACCTTGTAAAATCCCAGAAAAATCACCTGATTGCCATCCATAAAGCGATTGCAATAGATCATAATACATGGCAAAAAATGTGGTTACAGCACTGATTATCGCGCCTAGCATAATCCCAATAAGTGGAACCATTAGTGCTGATTTGAGAACAATTTTATGGGATATTATCATAAAAAGAATCGTACCCATCATCGCAAATAAACTTGCAACCACCATTTTGATCATGACACTTTGTTCGGGCGCGAATACCATCATGATGAGTAAACCAAGACTGGCTGATTGGGTGGTGCCAACAAGGGTAGGCTCCACAAAGCGGTTTTGTGTTAATAACTGCATCACTAAGCCAGCAACGCTCATTGCACTACCGGCTAACAATAACGCTAACGTTCTTGGCAAACGACTGACAAAAAAGATCTGCTGCATATTTGTATTGGTGAAAAGTTCATGTAAATTGACATGCCCTGCACCAATAAACAAACTTATTGCAGTCAAAATTAATAAAATAATGATGCCTGCAATAAAATATAACGACAACTTCATGTTTTTTTATTGATTAGTCGATGATTCTTGTAGTGCTTCTGCTATTTGATCCATTAAACGACTATACGTTTGAATCCCGCCTGCGATATACATCGATGTTGAATCAAGATAAACAATATGATTGTGCTGCCATGCTGCCGTTTTTTGAATTAATTCATTATTTAATACTTGTTGTGCTGATTGGGCTTCTTTATTACCAATGGCATTATCTCTATCTAACACAAATATCCATTCGGGATTAGTACTTAAAATGAATTCAGAAGTAACACTATTCCCATGACGACCGGCTTCTTGGAAAGTGGTTGCTGGCTGGAAACCTAACACATCAAAAACAAATCCAAAACGTGATTTAGGGCCATATGCAGACATTTTCCCACCGTTAATCATAATCACTAATGCTGAACCGGCTGTACTGGTTTTAGGTTTAAGTTGATCTATTTTTTGATTAAAGTCTTCAATCAATTTAGATGCTTCTTTCTCTTTTTCAAAAATCCAACCTAATTGACGAGTTCGCTCAGTTAAACTCGCTAAGAAGTTATTGGAATCAATATCTAAGGAGATTGTTTCTGCTAATTTTTCCAACTTTGGATAGGCATCTGTTGCTCGTCCACCTGCTATAATTAAGTCAGGATTGATAGAGCTAAGTACTTCGTAATTTGGCTCAAACAAAGTCCCAATGTTAGTATAGGACTTATCACTATATTTAGATAAGAAATCAGGTAAATGGACATTTGATTGTGGTACAGCTGAGACTGGAATATTCAATGCATCAATAATATCAAGAGTTGCAATGTTAAAAACAGCTACTTTTTTGGGAACATACCCAAAAAGTGCTTCGCCTTGAGCGTGTTTAATTACCAGAGCATCTTTCTTAATATCAGAATAATCTGGTTTTTGGTTATTCTTATTATTATCACACCCAACAACTAACAGCAATACAGCAAACAGCACTGTAATTTTAACTTTGATAAATGAATACATATGAACTCCTAATTATTGTTCAGATAAAAATAACACAAATATAAATAATTCTCATTTGCATTAAATTGTATCTAAAAACAACTCAGTGTTCAATAAACTTTAAAGAATATCTAAAGTCAGTGTTAAATGATTAGAAAACGTTTCTTTACATAGCGTTATGTCAAAATTTTATAGATTAATTAGCCAATATCACTGTCATTTTTATTTGAAAACTCTTTTAACTTTCTGGTTAAAGTATTACGCCCCCACCCTAATAAATTCGCTGCTTCTTGTTTATGTCCTCGGGTAAAATTAAGTGCGCAATTTAATAAAATACGCTCTACTTCTGTCACTGCCTCAGTTAAAATGCCCGATTTTCCTGCGACAAGCGATTGTTTAGCCCATTGTTCCAGTAAAAATTGCCAATCCATTGCAACTTGAGAGTCGTTTAATGTCAAACTTATATCATTACGACCAACCGAAATTTTAGGCATCGGAAATTGTAATAGCTCTGGTGGTAGATCTTGCACTAAAATTTCTTTACTAGAAGACATGACTGTCACCCAACGACAGGTATTTTCAAGCTGTCTTACATTGCCCGGCCAATTAAATTTACATAGAACACTCATCGCTTCGGGACTAAAAACTTTACTTTCAACGCCTAACTCTTTAGCCGTGGTATATAAAAAATGCTCTGCAAGTTTCGGAATATCTTGAGCACGATCACGTAATGGAGGCAATAAAATACGGATTACATTTAAGCGATGAAACAAATCATCCCGAAATTTGCCTTCACGCACTCTTGCTTCTAAATCTTGATGCGTTGCGGCAATAATTCTGACATCAACTTTTACGGGGGAATAACCACCAATACGATAAAATTGTCCATCAGCAAGGACTCGAAGTAACCGTGTTTGAACATCAAGAGGCATATCACCGATTTCATCTAAAAATAAGGTTCCACCATTAGCCTGTTCAAATCGTCCATGCCTGATTTGTGCAGCCCCAGTAAACGCTCCTTTTTCGTGTCCAAAAAGTTCAGATTCAATCAGATCTTTGGGAATCGCTGCCATATTAAGTGCGATAAAAGGTGAATGAGATCGAGGGCTATGAGTATGCAACGCTTTTGCGACTAACTCTTTACCTGTACCTGATTCACCATTAATCAGCACACTAATAGAAGATTTTGATAAGCGTCCAATAATCCGAAATACCTCTTGCATTGAAGGTGCTTCACCTATTATGCCTGTTGATGCTTTTGCCGTAACATGAGTACGTTGATAATTTGGTACTTGTAAATGTTGAGACTGTGCAATAGCACGTTCAACAAGTTGGATCATTTCATCCACATCAAAGGGTTTGGGAATATAATCAAAAGCGCCTTTTTGGTAAGCATTGACAGCAGCATCTAGATCAGAATGCGCTGTCATAATAATGACAGGCAAATGGGGGAATTGTGCTTTGATATAATTAAGTAATGATAGACCATCGATGCCAGGCATTTTAATATCAGAAATTAGTACAGCTGGTTTGGGTAGTTGATTAGTCAAAGCTTCGATCACATCTTGACCGTTTGCAAAACTAATACAATTAAAATGCGCATTGGTAAGTGCTTTTTCTAATACCCAACGAATTGAACTATCATCATCAACAACCCAAACATTCATTTTAAATTACCTCATTGTTTGATTGGCAAATAGACTGAAAATTCAGTGTGTCCAGGCCAACTATTAAATTCAATTTTACCATGATGTTGATCAACAATATTATGTGCAATAGAAAGACCGATTCCTGTCCCACCTTCATAACCGCTTACCATAGGATAAAAAAGTGTATCTTGAATATGAACAGGTACCCCCGGTCCATTATCTTCAATATCAATACGTGCACATAGTCGATAACGTTGTCCATGCAATGTAACTTGAAAGGCAGTTCTCGTTCTGATTGTTATCGTACCTGTTTTCGTACCGATAGCCTGTAAAGCATTTCGCACAATATTTAAAATAACTTGTTCGATCTGCTCTGAATCATGGATAAATTCTGGCAAACTTGGATCATAATCCCGTAAAATAGTCACATTTAATGGTTTTTCGATGCATAATAACGCATAAGTTCGCTCAATCGCTTGATGAATATTTTGTACTTTTTGGTGCAAGCGTTGCTGTGGTCCTAATAACCTATCTACTAGATTTCTTAATCTATCTGCTTGTTCAATAATAATTTGCGTATAATCTTGCAACTCATTTTTTGGTAATTCTCGTGATAATAATTGTGCGGCACCTCGAAGCCCACCTAATGGGTTTTTAATTTCATGTGCTAGCCCTCGCACAAGTTCACGAGCAGCACTTTGTTGAGCTTGTTGTAACTGTTCTTGGCTTAACCGTTTATGATTATTTAAAGGCGCCATTTCAATTAAGATCTGTTCATTACTTAAGGGTTGTGCCGTTAACGATAAGATATGCAATTCATTATTCACCACCAAATTCACTTCAGTATCCGTAAAACCTTGATTTTTGGATAATGAACTTTGCATTAACTCGAAATCTAAAGAATGGTAACTCAATAAATCAGGAAGATAACTATCTAATAACTTTTTGGGACTTTGTGCTAATAGCTGTTGGGCAGCGGTATTGGCGTAAACAATATTGAGATTTTTATCAAGTAATAAAATACTTGTAATCATCGAGTTGAGAACAAGATCAGCATCAGATTCACTATCAAATGTCATCGTCGGTATTCCGTCCTCATTAAAATCCACCGCTTTAGACGGTGGATTAACTGTTTAAATTTTAGATAAATTTATAAACTATAGTAAAGTTCAAATTCAACTGGATGTGGTGTCATACGTACACGATCAACATCTTGACGTTTTAAATCAATATACGCATCAATCGTATCATTAGTGAAGACATTCCCACGCGTTAAGAAGTCACGATCAGCATCTAATGCATTAAGCGCTTCTTCAAGTGAACCTGCCACTTGTGGAATTAATTTAGATTCTTCCGGTGGTAAATCATATAAGTTTTTATCCATTGCATCGCCAGGATGAATTTTGTTGATAATACCGTCTAAACCAGCCATTAACTGAGCAGCAAAAGATAAATATGGATTACCAGCTGGATCAGGGAAACGAACTTCAATACGGCGTGCTTTCGGGCTAGTCACAACCGGAATACGAATTGAAGCAGAACGGTTACGAGCAGAATACGCAAGCATAACAGGCGCTTCATAACCCGGTACTAAACGTTTATATGAGTTTGTTGCAGGGTTAGTAAATGCATTGATAGCTTTAGCATGTTTAATAATACCGCCAATATAGAATAATGCCATCTCAGAAAGCCCAGCATATTTATCACCGGCAAATAAGTTAACTCCATCTTTAGCTAAAGATTGATGGCAGTGCATGCCTGAACCATTATCGCCAAACATCGGTTTTGGCATAAATGTCGCTGTTTTTCCATAAATATGCGCTACATTTTGCACAACATATTTATAAATTTGAACTTCATCCGCTTTTTTAGTTAATGTATTGAAACGACAAGCAATTTCATTTTGTCCTGCAGTTGCCACTTCATGGTGATGAGCTTCAACCACTAAACCAAGTTGTTCCATAATTAAACACATCTCTGAGCGGATATCTTGCGATGAATCAACCGGAGGAAGTGGGAAGTAACCGCCTTTTACGCCTGGGCGATGACCTTTGTTACCTTCTTCATATTTTGTGCCTGAATTCCAAGCGGCTTCAATATCATCAATATGAACAAAACTACCTGACATCGGTGAACCAAAACGAACATCATCAAATAAAAAGAATTCGGGTTCAGGTCCAAAAATAACGGTATCAGCAATGCCTGAAGATTTTAAAAACTCTTCAGCACGTTTTGCGATTGAACGAGGATCACGATCATAACCTTGTAATGTTGCAGGTTCGAGTACATCACAACGGAGATTTAATGTTACGTCTTCAAAAAATGGATCAATAACGGCACTTGAAGCATCAGGCATTAATACCATATCCGATTCATTAATCCCTTTCCAACCAGCAATTGATGAACCGTCAAACATTTTACCGTCTTCAAAAAAGTCAGCATCAATTTGACTAACGGGTATCGTAACGTGTTGCTCTTTACCTTTGGTATCAGTAAAACGCAAATCGACAAATTTAACATCATTTTCTTTAATTAGTGTTAATACTTTTTGTATAGACATGTATCTTCTCCGTTGAGGACAAATAATTGTTCAGTTCGTAAGGCATTCTTGCCAAGTTATTTTCTTTTATGCAAATATGATGCCAAGTTTTAAGTCACGTTTTTCTAGTGAATTTACGGGTTAAATAGTAACACAAATAGCATTGATGCACCAAAATAATGCATAAAAACACTTAGAATGCACCAATAAAAGGCGTTGCACATTTATTTTGCTAAAAAGATGTCGTTCACGCATTCAATCATCCTTGTAATAATCAAAAACTCAATAAGAATCTTCTCAATTTAACGCTCGATAATTTGGGGAACAACAAGATTTTCTTATAGGTACTGTATTTCAGTGCATAATATCGCTATAATCTCTTCTTATATTGAAAAACTAGGTAATTATAAAAGTATGGACTTTATTACACTCGAAATTATACCTTTTGTTAAAAATCATATTTTACTTTCTTTAGGTTGGATTGTACTTTTTATTGCAATCATTGTCTTAACCATCAAAAGTAAGTTATCAAAAGTTAAAATCATTAATAATGCTCAAGCAATCAATCTGATTAATAAACAAAATGCTAAAATCATTGATTTGCGATCAGCTGATAGTTTCAAAAAGGGGCATATTACCGATTCCCTGAATATACTCCCCATTGATATCAAAAATGCGAGTGCAAATTCTATTGAAAAACATAAAGAAAATTTTGTTATTTTAGTTGATGATAATGGTCTATCATCAGCCGGTATCGGTGAAGTACTTGTTAAACAAGGTTTCTTGAATGTTTTTGCATTAAAAGATGGCATTGCAGGATGGAATGGCGAAAATTTACCATTAGTTAGAAAATAAAACTATATTAAAATAAGGTTAGATCATGACAGAACAAAACAATACACAACAACCAGAAACACAATTTGCAATTCAACGTATTTATACAAAAGATGTTTCATTTGAAACCAATAATGTACCTGAAGTTTTTACCAAACAATTTCAACCAGCCATGAATGTTGAATTGAATACATCATCTCAATCCTTAAATGATGATGTTTATGAAGTCGCATTACGCATTACAGTAACAATGAAATCACAAGACGAAGTTGCCTATATTTGTGAAGTTACGCAAGCAGGTATTTTTTCACTTGTTGGATTCAATGACGCACAGTTACAACACTGTTTAGGTGCTTACTGTCCGAATATTTTATTCCCGTATGCACGAGAAACAATTTCTAACTTAGTCATTAAAGGTTCTTTCCCACCAGTTAATTTAGAACCGGTTAACTTTGACGTGTTATTTATGAACTATCTTCAACAGCAACAACAATCAGTTGAAGAAGAATCAACAGAAACATTACAATAATCATTGTGATTTAATCTAGAACGATAAATCTAACGGTTAATTATGGAAAAACATGCTGTTGTCACAGTAATCGGTGCAGGTTCTTACGGAACCTCTTTAGCTATTTTACTTGCACGTAATGGTCATCAAACATTATTGTGGGGACATAATTCACACAAAATGATGGCTTTACAGCATGACAGGCAAAATAAACAATTTTTGCCTGATATTCCTTTTCCTGAATTACTGCACATTGAAAGTGATCTGCAAACAGCTGTTTCAGCGTCACCAATCTTACTCATAGTGGTACCTAGCCATGCTTTTGGTACTATTTTAAAGCAAATAAAACCCTATTTACGCAAAGATAGTAAAATTGTTTGGGCAACCAAAGGACTTGAGGTCAATACCGGACGTTTATTGCAAGATGTCGCCAGAGAAATTTTAGGCAATCAAATCCCCCTAGCTGTCATTTCAGGCCCTACTTTTGCTAAAGAAGTTGCCTCAGGTTTGCCAACGGCGGTAACCGTTGCTTCAACGGATGATGATTTTTTAACTGAGTTACAAAATTTATTTCATTGTAGTAAAAGTTTTCGGGTCTATAGCAGTAAAGATTTTATTGGGGTGCAACTTGGTGGCGCCATTAAAAATGTGATTGCGATAGGAGCAGGATTGTCTGATGGGCTGGGTTTTGGTGCGAATGCAAGGACAGCGTTAATCACACGTGGACTGGCTGAAATGATGCGATTGGGCGAAGCGCTTGGTGCAGATCCTGCAACGTTTATGGGCATGGCTGGACTTGGTGATCTTGTATTAACCTGTACGGATAATCAATCACGAAATCGACGTTTCGGTATTTTGCTGGGACAAAATAAATCTATTCAAGAAGCACAAGATATTATCGCACAAGTTGTCGAAGGATTTAATAATACTAAAGAAGTTTGGACACTTGCAAAACAATATCATGTGGATATGCCAATCACTGAACAAATTTATAAAGTACTATACGAGCATAAAGATCCTAAACAAGCGGCAATGACCTTACTCGGACGATCACAGAAAGAAGAACTAAAAAGTTAATTTTTAATACCGTTATATCATCACTTTGTATTAACGCTATTAAATAACGTTGTAATTAAAATGAGCTATTCTTTCTAATCTTTAGCTTATATATTTGTTCCAATACCCTTTTCTTTTGCTTTTATATAAATATCATATCCAACATAAACATCGAGAACGGCTGTTCCCACCGTTTTAAATAATGTGATTTGCTCATCGTTTTGGCGACATTTTTGCGAATCAGTAACTAATTCACCCAACTCAAAAAAATCATTTTTTGATACACGTTTCTGGTTAATTGGATCAATAATATCCCCTGCTTCGGCAAAAACGCCCTCTTTAGTATCAAGTACACGAATGTCCGCTTTTTCAACAATATTACTTGGTATTTCATGCATTTCAGGGGTATATGCACCCACACCATTAATATGAGTACCAGGCTTAACGATATCACCATTAAATGTGACCACTTTAGATGTTGTCACTGAGGTGATAATATCTGCTTGACCAATGTCTTCATCAAAATTTTGCGAAAAATAGAGATTGGCTGAAAAATGTGAAAAGTGTTTTTTCATCGCTTCCGTAAATTGTTTCGCTTTTTGTTCATCGATATCGTAAATAGCTATATCAGTCAGATCCCGAACGGTTAACATGGCTTCTAATTGTGATACTGCCTGACCTCCTGTTCCAATTAATACTGCTCGTCGAGCATTTTTTCTTGCTAACAGATCGGTTGCCGCACCTTGTACCGCCCCTGTACGAAGTTGAGTTACAAAAGTACCATCTAAAATGGCACAAACTTCCCCAGTTAAAGGATCTAACATCATCACTTGCGCTGGTACGGAGGGTTTACCCAATTTAGGATTATCCGGAAATACAGACACAATTTTAATGCCAACGATATCCTTACCTTTTATATGCGCGGGCATAAATAAACTTTGCCCTTTCTGCATATCAAAATTGATACGTAAAGGCACTTCACTATCTCCTTGGGTATAGATTTTTAAAGCTTGTTTATCTGCCTCAATGGCATCTTTCATACTATAAACATGTTGAATATCATTTGCGGATAAAATTAACATTTTCACTCCAGACCTTTTTTTATGATTTATTTTACGTTTTTTATAGGCATTGTCTAACTTTTAGATAACTAACCAAAGAAAATCATTAATCATGTTCAGATTATTCATAATAAATTCAAAATAAACAACATATCTTGTGTATTTCCTCTATTTTCACTATTATGACAAGGTGCAATTTTGCACGGAAATTGAGAATTAAGATGTTATTCAATATATTAAGGGTTATTTTAAAGTTTCTTTTTCATGTCAAAATTTATGGTAACCTAAAAAACTTAAAGCAAGAAAGATTGCTTATCACTCCTAACCATGTTTCCTTTCTTGATGGTCTTCTAATCGGTGTTTTCTTACCTGTTAGACCCGTGTTTGCCATTTATTCAGGTTATATTGATCACTGGTTAGTTCGTTTAGCAAAACGGTACGTGGATTTTGTGCCGATGGATCCGATTAATCCTATGGCGATTAAACGCTTAGTACGCGAAATTGAAAAAGGACGTCCGATAGTCATATTCCCTGAAGGAAGAATCACCGTAACAGGGTCATTAATGAAAATTTATGATGGAGCGGCTTTTGTAGCGGCTCGATCGAAAGCAACGATTGTACCAGTCTGGATTGAAGGAGCAGAGTTCACATTAACTAGCCGCCTAAAAGGACTGTTTAAACGCCGCTTATTCCCGAAAATAACGATTCATGTACTTGAACCGACCACAATTCCAATGCCAAATGTGCCTAAAGCAAAAGACAAACGCTATATAGCGGGTGAAAAATTGCATCAAATCATGATGAATGCTCGTCTAGCAAGCCGTCCTAAATTAACACTATTTGAAGCACTACTTGAAGCACAAGTTCGCTACGGGACAAAATCAAGAACAGTACAAGACCCGACAACGTCCGAATTATCTTATCGTAATTTACTTAAGCAAATTATTGGTGTAAGTTGCATTATCGAAAAAATTACCGAGAAAAAAGAACGAGTGGGTGTTTTACTCCCCAATGCCACAATCACCGTTGCGACTATTTTCGGTTTATTAGTGAAAAACCGAGTACCTGCCATGCTTAATTATACTGCTGGTACAAAGGGATTAACCTGTGCAATTACTGCCGCCGAAATTAAATCCATTGTCACGTCGCGTAAATTTATTCAAAAAGGTAAACTCGATTATCTCTTAGATGAGATCAAAGGCATTAAGTGGTATTTTTTGGAAGATTTACGTAGTAGTTTGACCTTAAAAGATAAGCTCTATGTAGCAGTGAATCAATATATTCCACGTTTTGTTGAATGTAATCAAACGAGTGATGATGAAGCACTTGTTCTTTTTACATCAGGCTCTGAGGGTAACCCTAAAGGGGTTGTGCATACGCATGGTAGTCTACTTGCTAATGTTGAACAAATTCGTTCGGTCATTGATCCTACTCCAGCCGATCGATTTATGTCTGCGTTACCGTTGTTCCATGCTTTTGGTATCACGGCTGGTTTATTTTTACCGCTTTTTTCAGGTAGTCGTACATTTTTATATCCAAACCCATTACACTATCGAATGGTACCAGAAATTATTTATGACCAAAATTGTACCGTTCTATTTGGTACACCAACTTTTTTAGCTAACTATGCTCGCTATGCCCACCCATTTGATTTTATGCGTTTACGCTATGTGGTAGCTGGCGCTGAAAAATTATCAGAACCAGTACGAGAACTATGGAAAGATAAATATGGCATTCGTATTTTAGAAGGTTATGGCGTCACCGAATGTGCACCGGTCGTTGCCCTCAATGTACCTATGGCATTTAAAAATGGCACAGTTGGTCGTTTATTGCCGGGGATGACTTCACGATTAATTCATATACCTGGCATTAGTGAGGGAGGAGAGTTACAAGTTAAAGGGCCAAACGTGATGAAAGGTTATTTGCGCGTTGAAAATCCAGGTACCCTTGAACCACCTGTCGCCATAGATGAAAACGGTGAAGCTGAACAGGGTTGGTACGATACCGGTGATATCGTTTCAATTGATGATGAAGGTTTTATCACCATTAAAGGACGACTAAAACGATTTGCCAAAATAGCAGGTGAAATGGTCTCTTTAGAGAGTGTAGAGGCACTCGCTAAAAAAGTGGATCCCGATGCAATGCATGGTGCAACAGTAAAAGCTGATGCAGCAAAAGGGGAAGCAATTGTACTTTTCACAACTTCAACCAAGTTAGATCGTGAACAACTAAGTCAAACAGCACAAGAACTTGGTATTCCTGCTTTAGCCGTTCCTCGTGATATTCGTGTTGTTAAAGAACTTCCACTTCTTGGGACAGGAAAAATAGACTTTATCACACTTCGAAAAATGGCTGACGAATAGCATAAGGATATCACATGAACCACAATTCACTATTAAGCAAAGGCATGGTGGCAACCATGCTGGCGCAATTCTTTTCGGCATTTGCAGATAATGCAATATTCTTTGCTATTCTTGCCTATATCAGAAAACTTCAGTATCCAGAATGGAGTGAGTCAGCACTACAAATCGGTTTTGTGATTCCTTTTATCATCCTTTCTCCTTTTGTTGGTCAATTTGCAGACTGTATGTCTAAAGGAAAAGTCATGATGATTTCAAATGGTATGAAGCTATTAGGCGCAGCCTGTATCTGTCTTAATTTCAACCCTTTTATTGGCTATTTTTTAGTAGGAGTTGGTGCAGCGGGTTATTCGCCTGCTAAATATGGCATTTTAGGCGAACTGACTTCAGGTAATAATTTAGTCAAAGCGAATGGATTGATAGAAGCATCCACTATTGCGGCTATTTTACTGGGTTCACTTGCTGGCGGACATCTTGCCGATATGAATGTCAGTGCGTCCTTACTTGCATGTGTATTAATGTATGGTTTTGCTGTTATTGCTAATATTTTTATTCCTAAACTCCCTGCTGCCAGAAAAGATATTCAATGGAATATAAAGGGTATGATAAAAGATTTTAGTAAAACCGTTCACATTATTCTCAATAATAAACTTGTTTTATATACTTTATTAGGCACAAGTCTATTCTGGGGGGCGGGAGTTACCTTACGATTTTTATTAATCCTTTGGGTACCAGCTGTTTTAAATATTACTGATATCGCAACACCAACAAATCTAAATGCAGTCGTTGCTATCGGCATTGTTATTGGAGCAGGATTAGCCAGCTTACTGATCTCAATCAATAATACGTTACGTTGCATTCCGGCAGGTATTATGATGGGCATTGCCGTTATCGCATTCACTTTACAAAGCAACCTTATTGCTTGTTATGTATTATTAATTGTTATTGGTGCGTTAGGCGGATTCTTTTTAGTACCCTTAAATGCATTAATTCAAAAAACGGGTAAAGATCTCGTTGGTGCAGGCAGTGTCATTTCCGTACAAAATTTAAGTGAATATACTACAATGATGGTTATGTTGGGTCTTTATACTGTTGCTGTATCTTTTAAGATCTCGATAATAACAATTGGCGTTAGTTTCGGCGCTTTATTTGCAATTGTCATCTTTTTACTGTGGCTAGGATTAAAAAAGTATGCAACCAATAAATCTATCAAAAATGTTAACTGAAAGTCGTAATCCATACAGCGAAAAAATTGATAGCTGTTCGACGATCGATATACTCAAAATCATCAATAATGAAGATAAGCATGTTGCCGTTGCTGTTGAAAAAGAGTTAGCAAATATCGCTAAAGCAGTGGATGTGATTAGTCAAACTTTTTTAAATCACGGTCGTTTAATTTATCTCGGTGCCGGCACTTCAGGTCGGCTTGGTATTTTAGATGCAAGTGAATGCCCACCCACCTATGGCACCCCTCCTCAACAAGTCATCGGATTGATTGCTGGTGGTCAAACGGCAATTTTTAAAGCAGTTGAAAATGCCGAAGATAATCCTGAATTAGCAATAACTGATTTGAAAAATATTCACTTTTCAGCCAATGATATTTTAGTTGGTATTGCCGCAAGTGGTCGCACTCCCTACGTTATAGGTGGTATGCAATTTGCTAAATCAATTGGCGCAACAGTGATAAGTTTATGCTGTAACCCCAATGCCCCTATGATTGATCTGGCAGACGTCGCCATCACACCAATTGTAAGAGCTGAAGTGATAACGGGTTCATCAAGAATGAAAGCCGGAACAGCACAAAAACTTGTCCTTAATATGTTAACCACCGCTAGCATGATCAAAATTGGTAAAGTTTACGGTAATTTAATGGTCGATGTCGAAGCCACTAATGCTAAATTAATTGAGCGACAAATATCCATTGTCATGCAAGCAACTGAATGTGACCGCCAAACGGCAATGTTAGCACTTAAACAGAGTGATAGACACTGTAAAACAGCTATTTTAATGATTCTCGGTCACTTTGATGTTGATCAAGCAAAAAAATTATTATCAGAAAATAATGGTTTTATCAGAAAAGCACTATCGGCGAGTTGATAAGATAATTATAGAAAAAATAAACATAAATGGTCTGTTTTTATGATCTATGTCTAATTTTCAAATTAGGATTATTGACAATCTATTACATAATAGAGAAATATAAAAACTGTACCATTTATTTAAACAGGATATTACAGGCATAACAGTGCACTGAGATAATTATAATAATATGATTTAGTAAGATTAAGCGTAAATTCATCACTTCTTTCATGGATGTATACACTTCTCGCTAATTTCTGATATTAATTTTTTATTCAATTTTTGAAAGACACACAAGGACATTGTATGAGGAAAACACTATTTCATATCGCTATACTTGGTATTTTCATCCTATCAACGCCAATTGTTGTCTATAGTCAAAATCATCAGCTTTTAACAAATTCCAATTTATCAACGATATCCACTATCTCGGATCCAACTTTGATAAAAACCCAATTTGGATTAGTTAAAGGTCAACTCGACAACATCAACAACGTTCTCGTGTGGACAGGCATACCTTATGCGAAAGCACCCTCAGGGGAGTTAAGATGGAAAAAACCGATTGACCTTGAACCATGGGAAGGTATATTTGATGCAACTCAAGCAAGTCCTATCGCATTTCAGCTTAATGAAAATAACATCATTGGTTCAGATAATAGTTTAAATCTCAATATCTATCGACCGAATAATAATAAAAAAAATTTACCAGTTCTCGTTTATATTCACGGTGGCAACAACCAAATCGGAAAAGCAGAAGAAATGACAGGCAACGGCATGGTAACCGATCTGGATGCAATTTTTATCTCAATTAATTATCGTTTGGGGCCACTAGGATTTAATCCACTTCCTGCCTTGCAAACGGGTGATAAACTCGAAGATTCGGGTAACTATGCGTTATTGGATATGGCAAAATCATTGGATTGGATTAAAGACAATATTACCTATTTTGGTGGAAATCCTCACAATATCACTGTCTCTGGTTTTTCAGCGGGTGGACGAGATGTGATGGCGATGTTAATCTCACCTATTTTTAAAGATAAATTTCAAAAAGCGATCTCTTTTAGTGGTGGTATGACCATTGCAAATAAAGAGGATAGCATTAAAGTCTTTGCCAAAGCTATAGCCCCACTTGCTGTTGAAGATAAAATAAAGCCAACTGAAGAACAAGCTTATCATTGGCTGTTAACCAATCATCCCGATGTCAAAGCATATTTGTATAGCCTATCTTCTGAAAGATTGGTTTCACTGATGAATAATGCCGGAATCAGAATGAGTGTCTTTCCGCATTTATATAACGACGGCTATGTGATCCCCAAAGAAGGGTTTAATACGCATCAATATCATTCTGTGCCATTGATCATGCTGACCGGTACGGGTGAATTTTCATTATTCGCAAAATCTTCAGCTTATTTTAGCTCATCCTTCAATCATGGTATACCAAGTGGACAAACACTAACAGCATTTCAATTCGCCAATAAATATGGCGGAAAATTATATGATTTATTTAACGTTTCAGACTCAGCCCAAAAAATGGCACCTTTTTATAAAGCAAAAATTTATGGTATGGAAATACAATATGGCGAAGATCAAAATGTTGTAGGCTTACCAATGGGATTATATGGTGCTTTTCATGGTGTTTTTTTACCACTGATGGATCCGTATTCAGAAAATTATAACGGGTTAATAGCAAATGCCTATAAAACTCAAGGCGCTAAACAACTCAGTAAGATTTATAAAAAATATATTCATAATTTTATTTATAACGGCGATCCTAATGGTGACGATTTAGTTTATTGGAATAATTGGTCAACAACAAATAATAATGCGGATAAGGGACTACTCTATATCAATGCCGACAAAGAAAAAGCTATAGTTTATATGGGAAGACAACATTTTTCTTACCGTGATGTGCTTGATGAAATGGATAACGATCAATCTATCCCACCAGAAATAAAAAAAACGCTTATTTCTGAGGTATTAAATGGTCGGTGGTTTAGTCATGAACTAGATCTTAGATATCATAATAAGTCATTATGGATAAAATGATGTATTCTTGATAAAACGTTTAGATTAAATAAGATAATTAGCAAAAAAATATCTTGAATATCTCATTATTGAAAATTTTGAAATTTATAAACCATTAAAAAGTTATTTAAGCAAAAAAGCTATTTACAAAATGGGGATTTATTTCAATAATTCTATTCGAGATAAAACTTATATTGGTTCGTTAATATCACGAATTTCAGCCCTGTTTAAAGTTACAGACTATATTATTTATAGTTAATTTTTAATATCAATTTTTGATAAAAATTTATGACATTTATATTATGAATATAATATAAAAATTGGGAGGTAGTTGTATGGTAGGAATTATTCTAGCAACTCATGGTGAGTTTGCAGAAGGGATTCTACAATCTGGGTCAATGATTTTTGGAGAGCAAGAAAACGTGCAAGCTGTAACCTTGCATCCAAGTGATAGCCCGGAGAGTTTAAAAGAACGAATGTTAGCCGCAATAGCAACATTCGACGATCAAAATGAAGTACTTTTTTTAGTTGATTTATGGGGTGGCACGCCATTTAATCAAGCCAATAACCTATGTGGTGAACACCCTAATTGGGCAATTGTTGCAGGTTTAAATCTGCCGATGCTTATTGAAGCTTATTCATCTCGTTTTTCAATGGAAACAGCTAAAGAAATTGCCGTCGCAATCTTAGAATCAGCAAAAGAAGGAATTAAAGCAACAGTTGAAGCACCTGCTGCAAGCACCACTGCCACTCAACAAACGAATACCATACCTGAAGGCACCGTTCTAGGTGATGGTAAAATGAAAATTGTCTTGGCTCGGGTTGACTCTCGTTTATTACATGGTCAAGTCGCCACCGCTTGGACAAAATCAACCAATCCTAATCGTATCATCGTGGTATCGGATTCAGTATCGAAAGATGAATTAAGAAAAAAACTGATCGAAGAAGCCGCGCCTCCGGGGGTAAAAGCAAATGTCGTGCCGATTAAAAAAATCATCGAAGTTTCGCGCGATCCACGATTTGGCAATACTAAAGCATTGTTACTATTCGAAACCCCACAAGATGTATTACGAACTATTGAAGGCGGGGTCGACATTGATACCCTTAATATTGGCTCAATGGCGCACTCTGTCGGTAAAGTAATGGTAAATAAAGTGCTGTCAATGAATGCGGATGATGTAGAAACATTTGAAAAATTAAAAGAAAAACACGTTAAATTTGATGTTCGCAAAGTACCTAATGATTCTAATAGTAATATGGATGAATTGTTGAAAAAAGCGAAAGAAGAATTAGCAGCACAAAAAAATTAGGACTTATACAAGAGGTTATATTATGACATTATCAATTGTTGCTATCATTTTAGTGATAGTTATTGCCTTTCTGGCAGGAATGGAAGGTATTTTAGATCAGTTTCAATTTCATCAACCGTTAGTTGCCTGTTCATTAATTGGTTTGGTGACCGGTAATCTTGAAGCGGGTGTTTATTTGGGTGGCTCATTACAAATGATAGCCTTAGGTTGGGCTAACATTGGTGCCGCCGTTGCACCCGATGCCGCTTTAGCCTCTGTGGCTTCGTCCATCATTTTAGTCTTAGGTGGACAAGGTGAAGCAGGCGTATCAACAGCTATTGCTGTTGCCATTCCTTTAGCGGTTGCTGGATTATTTTTAACAATGATTGTCCGAACCATTGCGGTACCTTTAGTACATATGATGGATGCAGCGGCAGAAGAAGGTAATATCCGTAAAATTGAACTATTACAAATATTAGGTATCTGCTTACAAGGTTTAAGAATTGCCATTCCGGCAGCTGCGCTATTATTTATTCCAGCCGAAACAGTAAAAGGCGTATTAGAATCTATGCCTGAATGGTTAACAAAAGGTATGGCAATTGGTGGTGGTATGGTCGTTGCTGTGGGTTATGCCATGGTAATTAATATGATGGCAAATCGTGAAGTTTGGCCATTCTTCATCATCGGTTTTGTGGTTGCGGCTATCTCAGAATTAACCCTTATTGCGTTAGGTGCATTAGGTATTGCATTAGCAATGATTTATCTTAGCCTTTCAGAACGTGGCAATTCATCAAATGGTGGAAGCAAAGGTGATCCACTTGACGATATTTTAAATGATTACTAGGTACTTGGAGTAAAAAAATGACTGATAAAATTCAATTAAGCAAAAAAGATCGTTTAGCGGTTGCTTGGCGCTCAACCTTTCTCCAAGGTTCTTGGAATTATGAACGTATGCAAAATGGTGGTTGGGTCTATTCAATGATCCCTGCAATAAAAAAACTCTATACCACCAAAGAAGATCGTTCAGCAGCACTTAAACGCCATTTAGAATTCTTTAACACTCACCCTTATTTAGCTTCACCAGTTCTTGGTGTAACGCTTGCTCTCGAAGAAGAACGTGCTAATGGTGCTGCTGTTGATGATGTTGCCATCCAAGGTGTAAAAGTTGGGATGATGGGACCTTTAGCCGGAGTTGGTGATCCCGTGTTCTGGTTTACGGTAAGACCAATGCTTGGTGCGCTTGGCGCATCACTTGCACTTAGTCACAGTGTTATGGGACCAATTTTATTCTTTTTACTTTGGAATATTATCCGTTGGAGTTTTATGTGGTACACCCAAGAGTTTGGTTACCGTACAGGTTCTAAAATTACCGATAATTTATCGGGTGGCTTACTGCAAAAAATTACCAAAGGTGCTTCCATTTTAGGGATGTTTATTCTGGCGGCCTTGGTACAAAGGTGGGTATCAATTAATTTCCAACCAGTCGTTTCAAAAGTTAAAATGGCCGACGGTACTTTTATTGATTGGAATCACATACCAACTGGTTCAGAAGGCATTCAAACCGCATTACAACAAATGCAAGCAGGGTTATCCCTTACTGAAGAAAAGGTCACCACCTTACAAAATAACTTAGACCAACTGATACCAGGACTGGTTCCGTTACTTTTAACCTTTTTATGCATGTGGTTATTACGTAAAAAAGTATCACCAATCTTAATAATCCTCGGACTCTTTATTGTCGGGATTGTAGGACATGTGATTGGTCTTCTATAAGTTCAAACTTTAAGTAATCGATAAAAAGCATAATTTACTGTTTAAATTATGCTTTTTTATCTTTTATCAATAAATATTTGAATAATTGAGTCCAAAGGTTTTGGCTGTTCACATCATAAAAAAACAATAAATTAACTTTAGTATTAATATGGAAGTCATATAAATGGTTCAATCATTAAACTCCAAAATAGACCTAACCGTTAAAGCTACCGCATTTACAGCTTTTACCGAGTATGGACAAATTATGATTGGAAATAAAGCGTTGGAATTTTATCATCAGCGAGATGCACGTAAATACATCCAAATCCCATGGCAAGAAGTCGAATATGTTTCTGCATCCGTCTTATTTGGGGGAAAATGGATACCACGTTATACTATCCACACAAAACAAAATGGCTCCTTTACCTTTGCCTCAAAAAATCCTAAAGACGTATTAAGAGCAATCCGAGTTTATATTGGTGGTGACAAAATGGTAAAATCATTAGGTTTTTTTGGTGTTTTAAAGCGAGCATTTACTCGCAAACCAAGTCAAAAATAATCGATGCTAATATCTAAAATATTATAAATTATTCTAGCGTTATTCATGGTGAGGGTGACAACGGATAATGAATGCTATTTTGTCTATTCATTTTTTAATTGAATCTATTATATACTATCTTGTCTCTATCAATCATAATCAGTCATTGCACTTTTTGCCAGAAGGAGTATAATTCTGGGGCTTTGATTCTGTCCATGTTGGGCAGGAAAAAGATTATTTTTTAATTTAAGAGGATGTTATGGTAACTATTCGTTTAGCTCGTGGTGGCTCTAAAAAGCGCCCTTTTTATCAAGTAGTTGTCACTGATAGCCGTAACCCACGTGATGGTCGTTTTATCGAACGCATTGGTTTCTTTAATCCAATTGCACAAGGTAAAGCAGAAGAATTACGTTTAGATCTTGATCGCGTAAATCATTGGGTTGGTTTAGGTGCAACTGTTTCTGATCGTGTTAATTCATTGATCAAACAAGCACAAAAAGCTGCTTAATTAAGTAATAGATAGTCACTGTAAAATGAATACTGAGAATTTCATTGTTGTTGGTAAACTTGGTTCAAGCTACGGCATTCGTGGATGGCTCAGAATTTTTTCGTTTACAGAATTTCCAGATAGTATTTTTGATTACACACCTTGGTATATCCAGCGAGCTGGAAAATGGCAAGAGGTAATCGTAGAAAGCTTTAAACCCCATAATCAAGATATGATTGTGAAACTCAAAGGTGTTGACGATCGTGATCAAGCCAATGCATTAACCAACATTGAAGTGTTTGTCGATGCTGAAAATTTGCCTGAACTGAATCATGGTGATTTTTATTGGAAAGATCTGATTGGGTGCCGAGTAAAAACAGTCAACGGTTACGATTTAGGTCAGGTCACTGATTTAATGGAGACCGGCTCTAATGATGTATTGGTGGTAAAAGCAAATCTAAAAGATGCATTTGGAGCAACAGAACGTTTAATCCCTTTTGTTGAAGAACAATTTATTAAACAAGTTGATTTAACAACAAAAATGATTGTGGTCGATTGGGATCCTGCTTTTTAATTGGTAAGGTAACACTATGTGGATTGGCGTAATTAGCCTTTTTCCCGAAATGTTTCAAGCCATTACCTGTTATGGCGTAACTGGTCGAGCTGTAAAAAATGGGCTGTTAACAGTAAATTATTGGAATCCGCGCGACTTTGCGCATGATAAGCATAAGACTGTCGATGACAGACCTTATGGTGGTGGGCCGGGTATGTTAATGATGGTACAACCCCTTAGGGATGCAATTCATGCAGCGAAAGCTGTGGCAGGTGACAATACAAAAGTAATCTATCTTTCCCCACAAGGGCGCAAATTGAACCAACAAGGCGTTTGCGAATTGTCACAAAATCAAAAATTAATTTTGATTTGTGGACGTTACGAAGGTATTGATGAACGCGTGATCCAAACCGAGATTGACGAAGAATGGTCAATTGGAGATTACGTATTGAGTGGTGGTGAATTACCGGCAATGACGATGATTGATGCACTGGCAAGATTTATTCCCGGCGTGTTAAATCATGAATCATCAGCAGAAGAAGACTCTTTTGCTAACGGTTTACTTGATTGTCCTCACTATACCAGACCTGAGGTGTTAGATGGAATGGCGGTGCCTGACGTGTTAATGTCTGGTCACCATGAAGCGATTCGTCGTTGGCGATTAAAACAATCCCTTGGACGAACTTGGTTAAGAAGAGAAGATCTTCTTGAAAATCTAGCTCTGACTGATGAAGAGCAATGTTTACTCGCTGAGTTTCAACGTGAATATCAGGATAAACATAGCCATTAAGATTTCAGTATAACTAGTAAGAGATAATATTATGAAAAATGCAATTATTCAGCAATTAGAACAAGAACAAATGAAAAAAGACATCCCGTCTTTTCGCCCGGGTGATACGGTTGAAGTAAAAGTATGGGTTGTTGAAGGTAACAAAAAACGTCTTCAAGCATATGAAGGTGTGGTTATTGCAATTCGCAATCGTGGTTTACATTCTGCATTTACAGTACGTAAAATTTCGAATGGCGAAGGTGTTGAACGAGTATTCCAAACTCACTCACCGATTGTTGATTCAATTACTGTGAAACGTCGTGGTCAAGTACGTCAAGCTAAACTTTACTACTTACGCGAACTTCGTGGTAAAGCGGCTCGTATTAAAGAGCGCCTAAACTAGTTTTTATTGATTAACAATAAAAAACGATTAAAATAGATTAAATTAAATATGGTCACCATTAAGGTGACCGTTTTTATGTGTAACCAATATTTTTTCCCACCAGCTATCGTTGACACAATTCAAGCAATATCTTGGTCGAATAAAAGGTAATACTATGGCTAACTATCTTGTTGAGATTCTTGCCACAACAATAAAATTATTTGCATTAATGACACCACCTGCTGTATTAAGTGCATTTTTGAGTGGTACAAAACTATATGATGAACAAGCACGTCGAAAAACCGCACGTAAGACGTCTTGTGCCGTGTTTATTATTGGCATTGTGCTATTCTTTTTCGGTAATGCGATGTTTAGTATTTTTGGCTTTACTCTCGATGCATTTCGAATTGGATCGGGTGCATTACTCTTTGTAACGGCAGTGGCATTAATGAACGATTCGCCTGACAAAAATAAAATTAATAGCGATGATGATATTAGTGTTGTTCCTTTGGCTATCCCGCTTTGTATGGGGCCAGCATCAATTGGTACGATTATTGTGTTAGGGACAAGTTCAGATGGTTTAGTTCAAAATTTAATTGGTGCGTTATCACTATTCATTGCATCAAGTGGTATTTATGTCATGTTATTATGCTCTAAAACCATCGCTAAAGTTTTAAAAAATACCGGAATTGCAATTTTATCAAAATTAACTGGATTATTGATTTCAGCAATTGCTGCCCAAGTCGTATTTACTGGCGTCGCCGGAATTTTAAATCTTAATTAGTCAGATCATTGAATATATTAGATAATGACAAAGGTCAGATGTTATCTTCTCGGTAATCACTACTACGTTTACGGTAGTGAGTGATTACACCAATCATATTTAACCAAATAGTTTAGTCATTTGCATGGGGCATAATTAATTTTCTTTTTTTGAAGAAAAAATACGAACTGATAATAATCATAATTAATACCAATTCCGATATAAAAATAAAATAACCGGATTCACCAAACCAAACTCCAATAATGATAATCGTATTAATCACCATCGAAATGATCGCAAGCCATGGATAAAATGGTGATTTAAATTTAATGGTCTCTTGCGGATATTTCCCCTTATTGACCCCTTGACGAAACTGAAATTGACACCAAGCGATAATAATCCAAGCAAAACATCCAACCTGCCCTGTCGCTGCAACCAAATAAAGATAAAGTTTTTCCGCAGCAATGTACTTTGAAAATAGTGATACCAGCGCAATAATGGATATAAACAATATTCCTTTGGTTGGCACACCCCGCCTATTCACCTCTGCAAAATATTTTGGTGCTAAATTATCCTGAGACATTGACCATAACATTCTAGAACTGGCATAAATTGCAGAATTAGCTGCCGATATAGCGGCGCAAAAAATCACAAATAACATGACATAAGATGCAAAATTGATGCCTGCTTGCGTAAATACCCAAACAAAAGGGCTTATCTCTTCTTGTGCATTACCATAGGGATAAACGAGTGCCAAAACTGCAATTGCTAAAACATAAAATAGGATGATTCTAAAAGCGACACCTGTAATTATTTTAGGTAAAACGGTTTGCGGTGATTGGGCTTCCCCTGCTGCACTTCCTATCAATTCAACGCCTTGAAAAGAGTAAGTGACAATCGTCATACAGACAAAAATCGCTGAAAAACCGTTAGGAAACCATCCGTTTTCTGTTTTCAATGTTGGTAGCACATGAGTGTCAGCATATTGATGATATAGCAAGTAAATACCTGTCCCAATAAAAGTAATAATTGCCAGAACTTTTATTGTTGAAAACCAGTATTCACTTTCGCCGTAAGCTCGTACCGATGTTAGATGTACAAAGGTTAAAACAATTAAAATAATTAGACTAAACAGATAAATAGGAATAGAAGTGATAAATTGGTGAGCAATAATTGATGCCGCCGTTAAATCAGCCGCCATCGACAGCACCCAACTTAACCAATATAACCAACCTATAGTATAGCTCCAAATGGGATTAGGTATAAACATTAACGCATAGTGCTGGAAAGAACCAGCATGAGGAAATGCGCATGAAAGCTCACCTAAACAGAGCATGGTGGAAAGCATAATACAACCAGCCATCAAATAAGCGATAATCGTCCCTAGCGGACCAACTGTGCTAAGTGGTGCTGCAATACCAATAAATAATCCGGTACCAATCGAACCACCCAAAGAGATCATCAACAGATGCCGATTTTTTAAATTCTTTTTTAAACTAGTGGTACTCGGATAGGAACTTCCTTGATATTCAGATGTTGCCATGTAAACCGCCTAGTAAGGTAAAAAAGCTGCTGGAAACCAGCAGCTAACACGAATTAATAAATAAACCGTTTTTCTACACCATTCGTTTGACATGCCATAAGTAAGGCTGTGTAATCGAGTTCAAAACCAATCATATCACCTACTTTCAGTGTTTCTAACACATCTTCAATATCAACGATGGTATGATCACTGGTTTGCCCCAAAACCGTAATACTATCATCGATAGGTACACAGTTTTCAGCCGGCACATCTTGACGACCAAAAGCAAGTAGTGCACGTTTACGAGTACCATGATCGACAAAGGTTTTACTATTTAAAAAGGCATCGACTCCAAGCTCCCCTACAGGCACGGTTGGCTTACTATTAAGTTCAATAATTTGTGCGTATAGCTTATAGATATCGCTACATGCTTTATCGACAGGTTTATTGGAATGATGAAATTCATCCAGATATTTCATATCGACATATTCAATACCAAACTCATGTAAACCACCTATTCTGATGTGATTCAATCCTTTAGGCCAAACACCTTTATCTAACAAATGGTAACTGGTACAATTACCGGCAGATAAGTATTTGATTTTAATACCACAAGTTTCCTCTACTTTGCGTGCTATGTGTAAAAAATCAACACCATTTTTAACCGTAGGCAAAACGGTTCCATAGCAGTTAAAGTTGGTGCCAAGCCCATAAAGCTCAACACCCGGTAACGAAAGAATGAGATTGACGGTATCAATAATCTCATCAAGATGCTCAAACCAGATACCTTCTCGTAAATCCCCCATATCCACCATAAGCAACACTTGGTGAATCTTTCGCTGTTTAACGGCTTCATCAGATAAAGCCGTTATAACTTGCTTTTCACTATTTAAGCTAATATCCGCATATTTCACAACGTCGCTGATTTCACTTAAACAAGGACTGCGTAATAAACACGTTTTACAATTTAAAGCCTCTTTGAGTTTTTTTAAATTGTAAGTTCTTGATTCAGCAATAACATCAATACCACCATCTAATACAGCTTTCGCTGTTTCGACGCAGCCATCAAATACTTTATTGACAGCCATGACTTCAATGCCGTGTTTAGCTAAAATGTCTTTCTCAACACGGGCATTTTCTTTTAATTTGCGTAAATCAATTTCCAATATGGGTTTGTACATGCTTTACTCCTCTATACCTTACTGTTCGAGCAAACGATTGCGTTTTTGAGCACGATGATATATCCATTCTGCTAATACAATCGCAAGTACAGCGCCACCAACTATCTTAGCAATATACTCAACGTATCCACCCATATCGATTTGAGCTGGTGGTATAAAGACTAAAATCACAGCAAATAGTGTAGATAAGAACCCTAAAGCAGGTAATACTACTGGTAACACTTTACCCGGAATTTTAAAGCTACGTGGTACATCAGGTTGAGTCACTCGTAATCGATAATAAGCGATAAACATCACTAAGTAAGGAATGAAATAGCAAATTGTTGTCAACGCCGTCAACATCCAATAAGCTGCAGCAATACTTGGTGATACAAATGTTGAGAAGCAAAGTACAGTAACGATGATTGCTTGAACAACCAGTGCAAATGTCGGTGTTTGATAAACCGGATGTAAACGACCTACACGCTCACCCAACAAATTATCCTCTTTAGAGGCTTCTTGTAGCATATAGATCGGCCCAACTAACCATGAGTTAATTTGTCCTAAAGCTCCAAAGAATAGACATATTGCCATAACAGGTAACAACCAAGGCATATGTAATACATTGGCAGCAGATTGCATCGCTTGCATAACGCCAGCAACAATATCAGTATCTTCGGCTGGTAATAATGTATTGATAGCCCAAGAGCCAATCATATAAATACCAACAATAACAATTGCTGACACAGCCATCGCTTTTGGAAAATCACGTTGTGGATCACGTGTACGCCCGGCAATCATTGGTGCCACTTCAAGCCCAGCAAACGCAAACATCATACTGGATAAAAACACAATCGTATCCCAACTGCCTAAATCAGGGATCCAATCACTTAAATGCGTATAATCGGTTGCCATTGGATGACCAGTCAATAACCAAACAATCGCGAGTAAGACAATAATCGCTGCGGGAATAAATACACCAAGCCAAGCACTCACGCTATTAATAATCTTAGTCCATTTTAATCCCCGAATATTCATCAATGTTAAAATCCAGAAGACCACCATGGATCCCACCCCAATAAATACTTCATTTTGGGCTAATTCGGGACTAAACATATAACCAATAGCAGTAAAACCAAATTGCAACATCAATGGGAAGAAGAGTACACAGGAAAATAAAAAACAAACCACTACAATCCAAGCGATACGCTTACCAAATGCCTCTTTAACCCAAACAAATATCCCGCCATCTTTTGGCCAACCTGTTGAAAGTTCACCACACACCATGGCTAATGGAAAAAACAAACAAAATGCCGCAATGAGCCAAAGTACCATTGCTGATGCGCCATAAGGAGCAACGTTAGGAATTTGTCGTAAACTCAGTATCGCAATGACATTCATAAATACAATGTCTTTGATACCGAGCAAACTTGAATCTTTAGAATCACTCATAATAACCTCACATTGTAGTATCTAGGGCAACGTGTGCCCCAGATAGATCATGATTAATAGATGTCGTATCCAACCATATCTTCGTAAGTGTCCTCACGGCGAATCAAGCGATCTTTGCCTTTTTTGTCTATCATCACAACCGACGTACGAGGGCGATTGTTATAGACTGTCTGACTTTCAATGGTGTAAGCTCCAGCATCAAGGAAAGCAATAATATCGCCAATGTCGGTATCTTTAGGTAATAAGAACTCTTCACCTTTAACACCAACATGATAGTAGTCACCACCATCACACAAAGGACCGGCTAATTTAATATATTCATCATGTGATTCATTAATTCGAGATGCATTATAAACATAGAAGAACCAATCGAAATGTTGACTATCAGATAACACGCTATAACCTGCATCAACAAATTTCCATTCAACATGTTCTTCAATGTTACCGTCTAAATCATAATTCGTTTTACGTTTTTCACAGGCAACTTCAGTTAATAGCACCCCAGCTGAACCGGTAACTTTTCGACCAGGTTCAATACAGATTTCAACATCGGTACGCCATTTGTGTACTTCACGAATGACTGCATCAGCAAAATCTTGGGCAGTAATACCGGCATACATATTGTCTTGTAATGGGTTACCGTTTTCGTCATCGTATTTATAAGGAACAGGAATACCTCCCCCTACATTAATTAAATCAAACTTGATTCCTAACACTTCTTCTAAACGGCGAGATTCATCAACAAGTACTTTGGTTGCTTTCGCAAAAGGTTCAGCTTCCGGTACCTGATCCCCAACGTGCATATGTAGACCACGTAAATGGACATAAGGCATTTCGAGAATACGGCGACAAGTCTCTTCTGCTTGTTCTAAATCGATACCTGACTTAGCATGATAAGCAGTAACTAATTCAGCGTGAGTTGCTGATGGTACATTCGGTTCAACACGTACACACACATTCGCCACTTTTTTCAATTTTTTTGATATTTCATCGATAATATCAAGTTCATATAAACTATCGACGTTAATAATATACAGATCGTTTTTAATGGCATATTCAAGATCAACTGGTTTTTTTACCACACCATTAAACACGATTTGGCTACCCGGAAAACCAATCTCTAAACATTTACGGACTTCAAACATTGAGTTTGCTTCAGCGTAAATACCCGCATCTTTAATGGCTTTGAGTACGCCCATAACAGAACAAGTTTTAGAAGCATAGAAAATTTTTGTTTTTGGATGCGCTTTGAATGCTTGTTTAATTTCTTGAACATTACGATCAATTTCTTTTTCAGAAAACACATAAAAAGGCGTTGGATATTTTCTTGCTAACTCTTCTAAATTAACGCCATCAAAACATAATTTACCGTTTTCAGCACTAAAACGACGATCTTTAGTTATAAGATCGTGACGTAATTTGTTATAATTTGACATAATTTTGTCGGACATATGACCTCCAGTTAATGAGTACTCAAAAAGTACATAAGAAAATAAGTAAAATGGCTGTTCTCTTGTAATGCAATCAGCATGCCAACTTAATAATACAAATAATCAATAAGTTAAACTTAACAATCTAGCAACAATTTTTGTCATTAAGTTAAAAATATGTCTTTATGACAAAAATTTGTCATTTTTTAGTGATAGTCGAAAGGTATTTAAATAAAAGTATGCTATTAAGCAATAATCCAAATTTTATAAGGTACTAATATCATGACAGTTGATCCTGAATTATTACAATCATTGGAAATATTTAAACATTTTTTTGATCTAATACATCAGCCAATGGCCATTATTGATAAAGAAGGTAAATATATTTACTACAATCAGGAAAGTGCAGAACTCGATGGCTATCCTCAAGATAAAGCTATAGGAAAACCATTGCTTAAAGTTTATCCTAATTTACAAAAAGAAGATAGTACTATGTTAAAAGCGTTGCTAGAAGGTAAGGAATATCTGGATAATTATCAATGCTATTATAATCATGTTGGTAAAGTTGTCGATTATTTGCATACCACGGTTCCACTTTACAATCATAACAAACAGATCATTGGCGCAATCGAAATCGGTCGAAATTTATCTAATGTAAGACAATTACAAGATCAAGTTTTTAAACTCAACAGCCGTTTATATCACAGTAAAGAACAATCACTTCCCGAAATCGTATTTGTATCTCAAAAAATGCAATCGGTCATTGATCAAACGAATATTTTAGGCGCTAATGATGTGCCAGTACTGATTGTTGGTGAGACAGGTACCGGTAAAGAACTCTTCGCCCATTTAATTCATCAAACTAGCGACCGCCGAGATAAAGCCTTTATATCACTCAATTGTAGTGCGCTACCTACTACGCTAATTGAAAGTACACTATTTGGTACTGTCAAAGGCGCCTTTACGGGAGCTGAAAATCGCCAAGGTTATCTAGAACTGGCTAACGGTGGCACACTATTTCTTGATGAACTAAACGCCATGCCACTTGAAATGCAAAGCAAGTTATTGCGATTTCTACAAGAAAAAACCTACTGGCGACTAGGTGGCAATAAAGAGCTGCATTCTGATGTTCGCATTGTGGCCGCCATGAACGAATCACCTACTGATCTTTTAAAAAACGGTAAAATGCGCAGTGATCTGTTTTATCGATTAAATGTGGGATTAATAAAACTTCCTGCACTACGCGAACGGACAGAAGATATTCCTGTTTTAGCTCGCTATTTTATTGATAAACACCAAGATGAAATAAAAGTAACCATCAGTGGTATAAGTAAGCATGCTTTGAAACAATTGATGTCAGCACCATGGCCAGGCAATGTACGTATGCTTGAAAATGCAATTGTCCGAAGTATGGTTTTACAAAATGAACCCGGAGAATTACAACATATCGTTCTTGATGAAGAGCTATTTGAAATTGAAAGCCCTCATCAGCAAGCAGATGTCATGACAAAAATCGATGATTCTGCCACAAATTTTTCTCGATTTAGGGATTTAACAACCCAAGTGGAAAACTATGAGCGACAATTGATTATCGATGCGTTAAATCAAGCTAATGGAAAAATTATCAATGCGGCTAAATTATTAAATGTTTCGCGTACTACATTACAATATAAGGTCAAAAAGTACCATATTCAAATGGGTGTAATGAATCATTAACATTGATGGCTAACAGTTTTTTCATCCAATGCCTTCGCACATGCAAAGGCACTGCTCCAAGCCCACTGAAAATTATAACCACCTAACCAACCCGTTACATCAACCACTTCGCCAATAAAATAAAGATTCGGCTGTGACTTGGTCGCCATTGTTTTTGATGATAATGCATCGGTACTCACCCCGCCTAATGTGACTTCAGCCGTTCGATACCCTTCGGTTCCGTTTGGTACAATATGCCACTTGGTTAATGTGTCAAAAAGACGCTGTTGTTGATGCAAATTGAGTTGTTTCACAGTGATATCTGTAATCATATCCAGTTGTATCAATGCTTCTACTACTCTTTTAGGTAAAATTTGTGCTAAACAATTTTTCAAAGTCTGGTTACGATTTTTTTCTAATAACGGTTTAAATGATGATTCAAATGTCATATCTGGTAATAAGTTGATCGTAATGGGCTCACCCACTCGCCAATAGTTGGATATCTGTAAAATGGCGGGGCCTGAAAGCCCTCGATGAGTAAATAATAAATTTTCTTTAAAATGCATTTGCTCATAAGTCACTTCAACCGGAATAGCAATACCGGATAGTTGCGATAACACATCTAATAAGGGTTTATGTAAGGTAAAAGGCACCAGCCCAGCTTTGACCGGTACAATTGGAATGGAAAATTTTTCTGCCACTTTATAACCTATTGAAGTCATACCGAGTGCAGGCATCGATAACCCGCCTGTAGCAATAATCAGGTTTTGACAACTCAGCATACCTTGCGAAGTCTGCAATTTAAATCCATCTTCAACCGCTTCGACGTCATCTAATTGCGTTTGCATCATTAGGTTAACCTTTCCTTTTTGACACTCGCTAAGCAGCATATCGACAATATCTTTGGCTGAATTATCACAAAACAACTGACCATGATCTTTTTCATGATAAGCAATATTATATTGATTAACTAATTGGATAAAATCCCATTGGTTAAATCGTTTCAAGGCTGATTTACAAAAATGACGATTTTCAGAAATGTAATGGTGCGCATCCACATCAAGATTAGTAAAATTACATTTTCCGCCACCCGACATTAAGATCTTTCGTCCCGGTTTTTTTCCGTTATCAATAACGGTCACACGATGCCCTTTTTGCCCTAATAATCCAGCACAAAATAGACCCGCAGCCCCTGCTCCAACAATTGTAATTTGAGTTTGCATAATAGTCTTGTGAAACCATAAATAGAAGGAATTATAGCAGGATTAAGTAAATAGACTAGAACTTGAAATTATGACAATTCCGTCAGTTTTTACCAACGGAATTAAGTAAATTAAAAATAGTAATTTTGAACAATGCTTATCAAGTTAGAATAATTTTATTCTGTTTTGATTAATTTACTTTTTATTATACTTTTCTTGGCTAACAGTTCATTAACCTCTTGCAGACCCGCTCCTGGAGCAAAAACACCCATTTTAATATATTGCCTGATAAAATAGTTACTGCCTCCCTCTGCATAAATCTCTAGCGAATTATTACTAAATTCAGATTCTGTTTCAATGGTATGATAGCCAGGCTTAACAATTTTATAAAAATAAGTTCTGTCAGCCGTTTTACCCAAATATTCCCCATCAATATAAATAGCCTTTTTGCTAGGTTTACCCATTAGACTATCTCTATAAATATAAATACCTGAAAAATTTGCATCTGGTTCAGCAAATTTTTTAGCTTCACGATCTAATTTTGGATCGGCTAAATCAACTCTTGCAGAACATCCAACAAATAACATACTTGCAATTAATATGAACACTATTTTAAAAATTTTCATTAAATTAAACATTCCTTTCATAATGATTAATGAATTAAATTGTTATCACACTATTTAAAATTTACATTAGCATATTATCATTAACAATTTTATAAGCCCAATAATTTTTATCATGTTAAATCATTTAGTTATGCTAATAGTTAAATGAAAAGATAATGTTCTATTATTAGCTTCATTAATAACTTTAGTACATCTTATTAAAAGATTGACTTATAAGTAATATTTATTTGACCAAAATAGCATTTTTCTTTAATTTCTTAGCCAATATGGGATTAATGCCTATACCTTCACAAATTATAAAGCGATGAATTAGAGGCAATGATATGTTATATAACCAGCATCATGAAAAAGATAACTGCGGATTTGGTCTGATTGCTCATATTGAAGGGCAACCAAGTCATAAAGTGGTGCGCACCGCTATTCACGGATTAGCAAGAATGCAGCATCGAGGCGCAATCTTATCTGACGGTAAAACCGGCGATGGCTGTGGACTTTTATTACAAAAACCAGATCGATTTTTTAGATTAGTAGCGCAAGACGCAGGTTGGCGTTTAGCAACTAATTATGCGGTAGGCATGCTGTTTCTTAGCCAAGATGAGCAAGAAGCACAAGCAAGCCGTCAGATTGTAGAAGAGGAATTAGCTGACGAAACGCTATCAATATTAGGTTGGCGAGAAGTGCCTATTGATAAAAGTGTTTTAGGTGAAATTGCATTATCTTCACTGCCTAAAATTGAACAAGTCTTTGTCAATGCGCCAGCAGGATGGACGAAAATTGATTTAGAACGCCGTTTATATATGGTTCGCCGTCGCATTGAAAAACGCGTACAAGACGACACCTTTTATGTTTGTAGCTTTTCGAATCAGGTTAATATCTACAAAGGCTTATGTATGCCTAAAGATTTGCCTCGATTCTATTTAGATTTAGCCGATATTCGAATGGAAACGGCGATTTGTTTATTCCATCAACGTTTTTCAACCAATACCGTTCCACGTTGGCCACTTGCTCAACCGTTTAGACATTTAGCGCATAATGGTGAAATCAATACTATTGAAGGCAATCGTCAATGGGCAAAAGCCCGTTCCTACAAATTTAAAACACCACTGATTCCTGATTTACAAAATGCAGCACCATTTGTGAATGTCACAGGGTCTGATTCCAGTTCACTGGATAACATGTTAGAACTGTTCCTTGTCGGTGGGATGGATATTGTCAGGGCGATGCGCTTATTAGTACCACCAGCATGGCAAAATAATCCCGATATGAATGAAGATCTTCGCGCCTTCTTTGACTTTAATTCGATGCATATGGAACCGTGGGATGGCCCAGCTGGTATTGTTATGTCAGACGGTCGCTATGCCGCATGTAATTTAGATAGAAACGGCTTACGTCCTGCTCGTTATGTTATTACCACCGATAAACTCATTACCTGTGCTTCTGAAATTGGTATTTGGGATTATCAACCTGACGAAGTCGTCAGCAAAGGACGAGTTGGGCCGGGTGAGTTATTAGTTATCGATACCGAAGAAGGTCGTATCTTACAATCTTCTGAAACGGACAATGACTTACAAAAACGTCATCCTTATAAAGAATGGATGGCAAAAAATGTTAAACAGCTTATCCCTTTTGAAAGTCTACCTGATGAGAACATTGGCTCACGTGATTACGATGACACTTTACTAGCTACTTACCAAAAACAGTTTGGTTATAGTGCAGAAGAAATTGATCAATGTATTCGTGTCTTAGGTGAAAATGGGCAAGAAACAACAGGTTCAATGGGCGATGATACGCCATTTGCTGTCTTATCAAGTAAACCTCGATTAATCTATGATTATTTTCGTCAAAAATTTGCGCAGGTAACCAATCCGCCTATTGATCCATTACGTGAAGCTCACGTCATGTCGCTATCAACTAGCATTGGTCGCGAGATGAATGTCTTTGCTGAAGCCGAAGGTCAAGCACATCGAGTCGCGTTTAAATACCCTATTTTGGTTTACTCTGATTTCCAACAATTAACTGCATTGGAATCACGTTACTATCAATCAGAAACACTAGATATTACTTACGAAATCGATGGTAGCTTGCGTGATGCCATTGAACAATTATGCGGTGATGCCGAAGCCAAAGTACGTAATGGTACCGTATTAATCATTTTATCCGATAAAAATATCGCAGCCGATCGATTACCGATTCCTGCCCCAATGGCTGTAGGTGCAGTACAGCAACGTCTAGTTGAAAAAAACTTACGCTGTGATGCCAATATTATTGTTGAAACCGCAAGCTGTCGCGATCCACACCAATTTGCCGTGCTGCTTGGTTTTGGTGCAACGGCTATCTATCCTTATTTAGCTTACGAAACCCTAGCCCAAATGGTCGACAATGGCACGATAAATAAGTCTTACCGTGAAGCCATTATCAACTACCGCAATGGTATTAATAAAGGCTTGTACAAAATCATGTCTAAAATGGGGATATCCACTGTCGCCTCGTACCGCTGCTCAAAACTTTTTGAAGCGGTTGGTCTGCATAAAGATGTGGTAGAACTTTGTTTCCAAGGTGTGACTAGCCGTATTAGTGGTGCAAATTTTGATGATTTTGCTCAAGATCAGTTCAATTTATCGAAAAAAGCATGGTTACGCCGTAAACCATTAGACCAAGGTGGTTTACTCAAATTTGTCCATGGCGGCGAATATCACGCTTATAATCCCGATGTAGTTCAATCGTTACAAAAAGCGGTTAACAATGGGCGTTACGAAGATTATAAGCTTTATACCGATATCGTTAACAATCGCCCGCCAGCGACATTACGGGATTTATTAAAACTTAATCCCCCTGAAAATGCAGCAATTTCGTTAGATCAGGTTGAACCTGAAGAGTCACTATTCAAACGTTTTGATTCGGCGGCAATGTCAATTGGTGCATTAAGTCCTGAAGCTCATGAATCGCTTGCTGAAGCAATGAACACATTAGGTGGCTATTCTAATTCAGGCGAAGGTGGTGAAGATCCTGCTCGGTATAACAGTATAAAAGTGTCACGCATAAAACAAGTCGCATCAGGTCGATTTGGTGTAACGCCAGGCTATTTAATGAGTGCTGATGTGATTCAGATCAAAGTAGCGCAAGGTGCAAAACCGGGTGAAGGCGGTCAATTACCAGGTGACAAAGTAACCCCTTACATAGCTAAATTACGTTTTTCCGTACCCGGGGTGACATTAATCTCGCCACCACCGCATCACGATATTTATTCAATCGAAGATTTGGCACAGTTGATCTTTGATCTAAAACAGATTAACCCTCAAGCAATGATTTCGGTGAAATTAGTGTCCGAACCTGGCGTAGGAACTATTGCAACTGGGGTCGCAAAAGCTTATGCCGATTTGATCACGATTTCGGGATATGATGGCGGTACAGGTGCTAGCCCATTAACGTCAGTCAAATATGCTGGCTCACCATGGGAACTGGGTTTAGTTGAAACACAACAATCATTGGTTGCTAATGGTTTACGTCACAAAATTCGTTTACAGGTTGACGGTGGGTTAAAAACCGGTACAGACATTGTAAAAGCGGCAATTTTAGGTGCGGAAAGTTTCGGCTTTGGTACGGGGCCAATGGTGGCTTTAGGTTGTAAATATCTACGTATTTGCCATTTAAATAACTGTGCCACAGGTGTTGCGACACAAGATGAAAAATTACGTAGTGACCATTACCATGGTTTACCTGAAAAAGCGATGAACTATTTCCGTTTTATTGCACGTAACACAAGGGAAGTCATGGCAGAACTTGGCGTAAGTCGAATTGTTGATTTAATTGGACGTACCGATTTACTGTTAGAGCTTGATGGTATTACGGCTAAACAACAAAAACTGGATTTATCAGGATTACTTGAAACTGCGACACCTGTAGAAGGCAAACCCGTCTACTGTATTGAAGATAATAAACCGTTTGATAAAGGTGTATTGAATAAAGAAATTATTACTCAAGCACAACAATTTGTGGATAATCGTCAAAGTAAAAGTTTCTACTTTGATATTCAAAATACTGATCGTTCGGTGGGAACTAGCTTATCAGGTTATATTGCCAAAAAATATGGCGATCAAGGTTTAGTTGCCGATCCAATTTCACTCAACTTCACTGGTACTGCTGGGCAAAGCTTTGGTGTTTGGAATGCTGGTGGCGTAAATTTAACCCTAACAGGTGATGCCAATGACTACGTTGGTAAAGGCATGGCAGGGGGTCGCATCGTCATTCGACCACCTCAAGGCTCGGCATTTTTAAGTCATGAAGCAACCATTGCCGGTAACACCTGTCTATATGGTGCAACAGGCGGTAAATTGTTTGCAGCAGGACGTGCTGGTGAACGTTTTGCCGTACGTAACTCTGGTGCAATTAGCGTGGTTGAAGGTATCGGCGATAACGGCTGTGAATATATGACAGGTGGCATTGTCTGTGTCTTAGGTAAAACTGGTGTTAACTTTGGTGCTGGCATGACTGGTGGATTTGCTTATATTTTAGATGCCGATGGTGATTTCCATAAACGGATTAACCAAGAACTTGTTGAAATGTTAAACGTTGCTGATTATTCGATTCATGAAGAGCATCTACGAGGCTTAATCATGGAACATGCTCAACTAACCCACTCTTCACGTGCTGAAGAAATTTTAGCTAACTGGGAAGATTTCGCTAAACAATTTGTATTAGTTAAACCTAAATCCAGTGATGTAAAAGCGCTGCTCGGTCATCGAAGCCGATCATCAGCAGAACTTCATGTTCAAGCACAATAAGGAGAGCACGGAAATGAGTCAAAATGTTTATCAGTTCATCGATTTACAACGTGTTGATCCACCTAAAAAATCGTTGAATATTCGAAAAATAGAGTTTGTTGAAATTTATGAGGGCTTTTCGGCTTCACAATCACAAGCCCAAGCCGATCGCTGCTTAGCGTGTGGGAATCCTTATTGTGAATGGCGTTGTCCTGTTCATAACTATATACCTAATTGGCTAAAACTGGTGAATGAAGGCAAAATTTTAGAAGCGGTTGAGCTTTCTCATCAAACAAACAGTCTACCAGAAGTGTGTGGTCGGGTTTGCCCTCAAGATCGGCTTTGTGAAGGCTCATGTACTTTAAATGCTGAGTTCGGTGCAGTAACTATTGGTAACATTGAACGTTATATTACCGATGAAGCTTTTAAACTGGGTTGGAAGCCTAACTTGTCTAATGTTGAAAAAACAGGGTTAAAAGTTGCAATCATTGGTGCAGGGCCTGCAGGACTTGCTTGTGCCGATGTGCTAGTCCGCAATGGTGTGACGCCCGTTGTTTTTGACCGTCATCCTGAAATTGGTGGACTGTTAACCTTTGGTATTCCTGCCTTTAAATTAGATAAAGAAGTGTTGATTAATCGTCGACGTATCTTTACCGACATGGGTATTGAATTTCGGCTGAATACCGAAGTGGGGAAAACGGTGCAATTAACGGACTTACTCAATGAATTTGATGCTATTTTTGTTGGAACCGGTACTTATCAATCAATGCGAGCCGGTCTAATGAATGAAGATGCGGATGGTGTTTATGATGCCCTTCCATTTTTAATTGCCAATACCAAACATATTATGAAGCATAATCAAAGCGATGATACGCCTTACATTGACATGAAAAATAAGCGTGTTGTGGTTTTAGGCGGTGGTGATACTGCAATGGACTGTGTACGGACGTCTATACGTCAAGGTGCAATTGAAGTCACCTGTGCTTATCGTCGAGATGAAGCCAATATGCCCGGCTCTAAACGAGAAGTAAAAAATGCGAAAGAAGAAGGTGCACAATTCCAATTTAATGTGCAACCCCTCAGTATTGAAATTAACAATACAGGTCAAGTTACTGGTGTCAAAATGGTTAGAACAGAACTCGGTCAACCCGATGCAAATGGTCGCCGTTCGCCAGTGATTATCGAAGGATCTGAATTCATACTTCCTGCCGATGCTGTTATTATGGCATTTGGTTTTAGACCTCATGCCATGCCTTGGTTAGCAGAACATGGTGTCAATTTTGATACTCAAGGTCGTATTGTTGCCCCAGAAATTAAAGGCTACCAAACCAGCCATCCAAAAATCTTTGCTGGTGGTGATGCAGTAAGAGGATCGGATTTAGTGGTGACTGCCATTAGCGAAGGTCGCAAAGCGGCAGATGGGATTTTAGATTATTTAGAAGTATAAAGCGATTGACTAAGTTAACCTTATGCCCATACCCTACTGAGCGGGAGTAAGGTTTACTACTCAATATTTATTGATCTGTCTAAACCATAACGTTTATTGATTACAACCTAAATATCGTTATTTATCGGATTGAAATTGCCAATGAATATTTACTTTGATAATTGGCATTAAATTACCATTAGCTGATACCATGAATTTGTATCAGCTAATAACCTTTGGTTATTGGATTACTTGGCTATAAATAGACAACCTGAGAACCATTTTCAGGATTTTTAGTCGCCTCAGCAAACCCTTCTAAGAAAAAGGCAAGATGATCTGCTTCATCCCCTAAAAGGCGCCCTTTGACTTTATTCCAAGTTAATAACACGATAGCCGCTTGTGGTTCACAACTAATTAACATCGGTTGTTCAAGTTCTTCATTCCAATAAAACTCACCGCCGTATAATTTTTGGGCTGTCAGTAATAAATAACAACCATACTCTTGAGCAATCATATTAAGCTGTTCTTCAGGAATACTAAAATTTTTCTCAGCTAATTCACCAATAATCATTTCAACAACAGAAATACTTTTTTCGGAATAATCGAGCTGGTTAATACTCCACGTTGGACTATGTAAAATGGCATTTTGTGCCCATGCTTCGATTTCTTGATATAATTCATTTTTTTCAGTCATATTTATTTACTTCGCTAGTTGATATTTCCAATTGTTTAACAAGTTGCCATGCGGCTTCCATTTCTTCAAGTGTTGCATCCGTTAAACGACGATTATTTTGTTTCAGTATTGCTTCAACTTGTTTAAATCGACGTTCAAATTTATGATTTGCCCGTTGTAAACAGAGCTCCGATTTAACTTTTAGATGTCTGGCTAAATTGACGGTCGCAAAAAACAGATCCCCCAGTTCTTCCTCGATTTTTGATTGATCTTGTACCGTTTTATTTAGCTCATGTTCTACTTCGTCGAGCTCTTCCTTAACTTTATTTAAAACTGGCGTTAACTCCTGCCAATCAAACCCAACCGACGCACAACGTTTTTGGATTTTTTCGGCTTTCATTAAAGCAGGAATGGCGTTAGGTATGTCATCTAACAATGAATATTGTGCGCGCTCGTCACGCTCTTTTTGTTTTAATTGTTCCCAATTCGGTTTTTCAGTTGTCTTATCATCAAAAATATGCGGATGACGACTAACTAATTTATCAGCAACAGCTTGACAGATATCCTCAAAATCAAACTGACCTTGTTCACTGGCAAGATCGGCGTAAAAAATAATTTGAAACAATAAATCGCCCAATTCTTTTTTGAGTTCATTCATATCCTGTTTATCTATCGCATCAAGAACTTCATAAGTTTCTTCTAGTGTATAAGATTTTAATGAATCAAAAGTCTGCATGCGATCCCATTCACAACCGTCAATAGGGTCACGTAATTGTTTAGTAATTGCAAGTAAACGCTTGAGTGGGTTCACAATCTATCTCACCAATCGTAACGGAACATTAATCTAATCAGTGTATCATAAATTTAAACTGTTTTTATTTTCAATAGTGAATTTATACTATTGTAAATATAATTGTCTATTATTTATCCTGAAACACGCACAAAAAAGATTAAATTAATTGAGTTATCATAACTTCTAGCCCATAAAGCTGAATTAAGTATATAATAACCGCATATTGAATTAACTTTACGATAATATATGAATAATTTACGAGAACTTACACTTCGAGGCACAATACTGGGTGCTTTTATTACAATTATTTTTACTGCATCAAATGTGTACCTTGGTTTAAAAGTCGGATTAACCTTTTCATCGGCTATTCCTGCCGCTGTCATCTCAATGGCAATCTTAAGACTATTTTCAGGATCAACCATATTAGAAAATAACATGGTGCAAACTCAAGCTTCTGCTGCCGGAACGCTATCATCTATTATTTTCGTTCTACCTGGATTATTGATGATTGGTTACTGGCAAGATTTTCCATTTTGGTTAACTTTTGCCATTTGTGCCGCTGGGGGAATGCTTGGGGTACTATTCTCAATTCCATTACGTCATGTGATGGTAGTCAAAAGTACATTACCTTATCCTGAAGGTGTTGCTGCCGCTGAGATTTTAAAAGCAGGCTCGAAAACAGACAGTAATGATGCTTCTGCCAACGAAGGATTGAAAGATATTTTAGTGGGAGGCGTTATCGCTTCTACTGTCAGTTTATTGACCAATGGTTTTCGGGTTTTATCTGAAAGCGCTTCATACTGGTTTACCGGTGGAAAATCGATTTTTCAATTACCTATGGGGTTCTCATTAGCACTTCTTAGTGCAGGTTACTTGATTGGAATTGTATCTGGGATTGCCGTTTTAATAGGAACCATTATTGCCTGGGGATTTGGAATTCCAATTTTAAGTGCAATGACAGATTATGATACAACGCAACCTCTGGCAAATATTGCAATGGGACTTTGGGCTAAAGATATCCGTTTTATTGGCGCAGGAACGATTGCTATTGCGGCAATTTGGACATTATTAACCTTAATCAAACCAGTTATTGAAGGTTTAAAAACATCATTCAAAACGTTACGTTCAGATGTATCTGTAAATGATATTGCACCGACAGAACGTGATCTATCACCTAAATCAATCTTTTTGATTATGGCAGGTATGGTTATTATTTTAGTCGCTACGTTTTACTCATTTATTTCAGATAGTGGGTTATCGACGGGCGTTGCATGGATACTGGTTATTTGTGCTGTTTTATTTGCTTTTATTATGGGTTTTCTTGTTGCAGCTGCTTGCGGATATATGGCAGGATTAGTCGGATCGTCAGCTAGCCCTATTTCAGGTATTGCAATTGTTGCCGCTATCGTGATATCACTTATCTTACTTGGATTAGGCGAAGCAAATAATATACTTTCCACGGCTGAAGGCACAAACTTTGCGACAGCCTTAGCGCTATTCACAACCAGCGCAGTATTAGCCGTTGCTTGTATCTCAAATGATAACTTGCAAGATCTTAAAACGGGTTACTTGGTTAATGCAACACCATGGAAACAACAAGTTGCATTACTAATAGGTTGTGTTGTTGGTGCCATTGTTATCGCTCCTATTTTAGAAATTCTTTATAACGCGTATGGTTTCACGGGCGCATTACCACGACCAGATATGGATCAATCACAAGTTTTAGCTGCACCTCAAGCAACACTGATGACAACCATTGCAAAAGGAATCTTTTCACATAAACTTGATTGGACAATGATTCTAATTGGATTAGTCGTTGGAACCGTGATTATTATTATTGATCTTCTTTTGGCGAAAGCAAAATGTAAATTTCGCTTACCCGCACTGGCTGTCGGTTTAGGTATCTATTTACCACCAACGATTACTGCCCCAATTTTTGTCGGTACATTGCTATCATGGATAATTAAACGTAATGCTTACGCTAAAGCTCAAAAATACAATTTAAATCCTGAAGAACAATTTAAAAAAGTGGATCGTAAAGCGGCATTAATTTCTTCGGGATTAATAGTTGGTGAAAGCTTAGTTGGTGTCTTATTAGCGATCGTTATTGTTATTAGTATCACGCAAGGTAAAGGTGAAGCTCCATTAGCAATCGAGGCTGATTTAGGTTTCTTACCACAATATTTAGGTTTAGCTGTCTTTGTGGGTATTTGCTTATATATTATTCGTCGAGCATTATCCGCAATTAAAAAACAGTAATAATTTATATTTATAATTAAGCCCTTTATTGCTTAAAATAGAGGGCTTGATAAAATCGCTTTTCCAATTTAAACCCCGCTATAAATTAATTATCATCCTTCTTTTGTGACTAGATTAAATGATAACCTTTTCCCTATCTGGAAATATTCAATAGCACGCTCAACCAATTATTGCCACAAGTTAAATTTTAAAATAATGAAACTTTCACTTTGCCCATTAAACTTTTTCATTTTGCATAACTTTCAATATTTGTTAGCATAACCCAATTTATTTTACATATTAAACAGCAAAATCATGATAGTATTTGATTCCATTCAAGTTCGCTTAGGCATTAATCTACTTTTAGATAATGCCTCTGCTACCATTAATCCTAAACAAAAAGTAGGGTTAGTTGGGAAAAATGGTTGCGGAAAGTCCACTCTCTTCTCATTAATAAAAGGCGAAATTCAAACGGATGCAGGCAGCTTAAGTTTTCCATCACAATGGCAATTAGCTTGGGTTAACCAAGAAACTCCCGCGCTAGATATACCCGCTATTGAATATGCTATTGATGGTGATCGTGAATATCGACAGCTAGAACAAAAGCTAGCTATCGCCAACCAAGACAATAATGGTGAACAAATAGCTAATATTCATGAAAAACTGGATAACATTGACGCATGGACAATACGAGCAAGAGCCGCCACATTATTACATGGTTTAGGATTTTCCAACGAGCAACTACAATTACCAGTTAAATCTTATTCTGGTGGTTGGCGCATGCGTTTAAATCTAGCTCAAGCACTCATGTGTCGTTCTGATCTACTCCTTCTTGATGAACCTACCAATCACCTTGACTTAGATGCCGTTATTTGGCTGGAAAAATGGCTGAGTAACTATCAAGGTACATTAATTTTAATCTCACATGATCGTGATTTTTTAGATCCGTTAGTTAATAAAATTATTCATATTGAACAAAAAAGTTTGTTTGAATATACCGGTAACTATTCATCATTTGAAGTTCAACGTGCAAATAAATTAGCACAGCAACAATCACTTTATGAAAGCCAACAACAAAAAGTCGCACACCTACAAAGCTACATAGACCGCTTTAGAGCAAAAGCAACCAAAGCCAAACAAGCTCAAAGCAGAATAAAAATGCTAGAAAAAATGGAACTCATTGCCCCTGCACATGTAGACAATCCTTTTCATTTTAATTTCAAACCTTCTGAATTTTTGCCAAGTCCATTACTGATGATGGACAAAGTTGTGGCAGGCTACGATGATAAAATCGTACTAGATAAAATTAAATTAAATCTTGTTCCGGGTTCACGCATAGGCTTACTGGGTCGTAATGGTGCCGGTAAATCAACCTTAATAAAATTATTAGCGGGCGAACTTCAACCTAAAGAGGGGCATATTAATCTCGCTAAAGGTGTTCAATTAGGCTATTTTGCTCAACATCAATTGGAATATTTACGTGCCGATGAATCACCACTTTGGCATTTAACTCAGCTTGCTGATCCAAAAATAACAGAACAGGAATTGCGTAACTATCTGGGTGGTTTTGATTTTCATGGTGATAAAGTGAATGAACCTGTTAAAACATTTTCGGGCGGTGAAAAAGCTCGATTGGTTTTAGCGCTAATTGTGTGGCAAAAACCGAATCTATTATTACTTGATGAACCCACTAACCATTTGGATTTAGATATGCGTCAAGCATTAACTGAAGCACTTATAGGCTTTGAAGGTGCTTTAGTCGTTGTATCGCATGATCGCCATTTATTGCGCTCGACAACGGATGAATTTTATTTAGTGCATGATCACAAAGTCGAACCATTTAATGGCGATCTTGATGATTACCAAAAATGGCTTGCCGAAGAACAAAAAGCAGAAAATAAACCAGATACCGTTAACATAGCCAGTAAAAATGATAGCATTCAAAATGTTTCCGCCACCGATCGCAAAGAACAAAAACGCCGTGAAGCAGAATTAAGAGCACAAATGCAACCCATTAAAAAAGAGCTACAAAAAATGGAGCAAAAACTTGAGCTATTAACTGAGCAATTACAAAATATTGAACAGTTACTAGCAGATCCTGCTATTTATGAAAACGATAAAAAAACAGCGTTGACCGAATTACTACTTAAACAAAGTAAAATTAAAAGCGAACAAGAAGACACTGAAATGAACTGGTTAGATTTACAACAACAACTTGAAGATTTTCAATTAAACTAACTTTGTATTTAAGATACAAAAAGAGAAGCACACAAAATATTAAGAGCATGAGTCTTAATTCAATCGCAATAAGTTTCAGGTTGTTAATCGTATTTTAACTATTTATTTTGTGCAAAAAAAATCACAGCCTTTGCTGTGATTTTTTTATTCTTAATTGAACTAAACTTATTCAATTAAAATTAACTTTTTTCAACTTGACTAAAATCAAGCTCAACAGGTGTTGAACGTCCAAAAATTGAAACTGAAACTTTCAGGCGACTTTTTTCATAATCGACTTCTTCAACCACACCATTAAAGTCTGCAAATGGACCATCATTAACACGTACCAATTCGCCTGGCTCAAATAACGTTTTAGGACGAGGTTTATCACCAACTTGTTGTAAACGATTCATAATAGCATCAACTTCACGTTGGCTTATTGGGGCTGGTCTGTCAGAAGTACCGCCAATAAATCCCATGGTTCTTGGTACACTTTTAACTAAGTGCCAAGTTGCATCATTCATCATCATTTCAACTAAAACATAACCGGGAAAGAATTTACGCTCACTTTTACGACGTTGACCACTTTTCATTTCAACAACTTCTTCGGTAGGCACAAGCACTTCACCAAAAGAATCTTCCATATTATGTAACTTGATATATTCACGTAGTGATTGTGCAACACGTGCTTCATAGCCAGAATAAGCTTGAATAACATACCATCGTTTTTGTTGTATTTCACTCATATTAACGTCCTATTGATGTTAAATAAAAGACGACCCAACGGAATAAAGTATCCATTCCCCAAAGGGCTAAACCAACGACTACTGTAACAGCCACAACGAGCATAGTTGTCTGTGTAGCGTCTTTACGAGAAGGCCATACCACCTTTCTTAACTCTTTTCTTGAATCCTGTAAAAATGCAAGAAATGACTTACCTTTAGTGGTTGTAAGAGCAATAAATAAAGTGAAAAGTGAAATTACACTAACCGTAATAATGCGGACGATTGTATTAGGTTGATATATATCATTTGCTTGAGCAAAATAGGAATTTCCCCAAACAATAATTGCAATCAATACTAAAACTAAACCCCATTTGAGTTTATCTAGAACCGAGTTTGTAGCTTGACTTTCGTTACTTACTTGCATATAAAACCTATGAGTATGTTATTTATAATAATATCTATTTTCCAAAATGCTCTTTTTAAAATAAAAACATTTTGCTAAACAGACCAGATAAGAAAGGGCATCGCATGATACCCTTTCAACAGTTATTAAATATAAATTATTTAATAACCTTAGCAACAACACCCGCACCAACTGTACGACCACCTTCACGAATCGCAAAACGTAAACCTTCTGCCATCGCGATTGGGTGAATTA
>NZ_JAFNNQ010000090.1:0-62250 GCF_026536675.1 Gilliamella sp. B2717
TATTGTATGTGATTATCTAAAGGAGTAGTTGTAATGCTCACTATTAATCTACTTTGAAAAGTGATCATTGACCATACTAAATTCAACCAAATTTTTAGTGGTTGAATTTAGAAGCATTATTAAAAGAAGTGAGCCGATACTTTGGGGGACATGATAAAAGTAAACAAGCCACATGTAGCAGCTGATGCTTTAGCGATAAGATTAAATGGTGTGTCAAGGGTAAGATTTGTTAATGATACAAGAGAGTTTGATGTGATTAGTGATTTATATATAGCTCAAACAAAACCGCCCCTAAAGTAATTAAATCAAAGTGTAAGATCTCAAATGAAAGCAACATTTGAAGCAGCTAAAGAAACTAACCGTTCTGTATACTATCATTTTGAGGGTGAACCTGCAAAATCAGTAATAAATAAATTAAATGAATATAGTAATCATTATGATGTGAAAGTCATTATAGATACTCAACCTCTTAACTAAAAAATAAGGTAATAAAATGATCGAATATTATGGGTGGATATCATTAAGAAATTCTACATACGAAAACAATGAAAATGAGATGAATTCAATTCTAGATAAACTTACTTCATTCATATCAGAACATGAATTTGAAAATAGTGCAGGATTTATTAAAATCCATAAAGTTAATGGTTGTTGTCAGCTTTTGTTTAGTGGGAATACTAATCATTATTCTCAGGATGTAGCAGAAATTTTTGAGTTATATCAATATGTAGCAAAAATTTCTCAAGGCTCATATGGTTTATTGTATGTTAAAAACGATGAATCTTCGGATAAATTCAATGAATTTGAAGCTTATGTCTTAGCAAGAGGGAAAATAAAAAAAGAAAAAGATCAGTTTTTGTCTCCATGTATTCCTAAAATAGAAGATGATTAAGGTTACATTAATCAAATTGTGAAATTATTTATTTTCTAACTGAAAAATTGAGTATTACGATGAGCATTACTTTATTAGAATTTGCTAGATCACTAGTTGAAGGAAGAATAGCTCCTCAAATTTTTGTTGAAGCTTATATTGAACTCTACCGAATAGAACGAGATAACAACTTGTTGATTAATGATGAAGATAGTATTAATGAATGTTTATTCACCATTTTTTGTTTAGCCGATCTTTATAATCCTGATATCGACAGAGATGAATATAAATTGAATGGTCAACAACTTATTGAGTAAATTGAGCAAGAACTAACAAAGCTAGAATAATTAATAATTTCTTTGTTGATAAAAGATTTTATCTTGATTTCCAAAACACGATAAGAATAATTGAGCTTATTGGCAGTGTCACGGATTTTGTGGTATTTAGCCCACATAAAGAACACCTCTCAAACCTAGTACAAGAATTTCCCGAACTGGCTAACCCAATAACCGAATATTTACAAGCAAACCGGACGATAATTTTGCAGAAAGACGACTAAAAAGTCGTTTAAAACGATTATGAATCGGTGCTTTAGTCAATTGGTCAGTGTGCTTAATTCAAAAATAAAAGATAAAAGATCCTTATCTTGCATCATTTTAGGCATAGTTATATTATGGATAGAGTGCTTTATTATTTAAGGAATGAGTTATGTTAAAATCAATTGATCCAACTACCACTTCATCTTGGAAATCCCTTCAAGCAAGTTATCAAAAGCATCAAAATAAGACCATTGCGCAGATTTTAAAAGAAGAGCCAAAACGAGTTGAAAAACTCAGTATTCCGTTTGAGGATGAGTTTTTGGTTGATCTTTCTAAAAATCGTATTACGCAAGAGACTTTAGCAATACTTTATAAGCTTGCTGATGAATGTGATCTTAAAGGTGCAATTTCAGCTATGTATAGTGGTGAAAAAATTAATCGCACCGAAGATCGTGCTGTTTTACATGTTGCCTTACGTAATGTATCGAATACCCCTATTTATGTTGATGGCAAAAATGTGATGGATGATGTCAATGCGGTATTAGCAAAAATGGAATCATTCAGTAATAAAGTTATTAGCGGTGAGTGGAAAGGGTATACCGGTAAAGCGATAACTGATGTGGTAAATATCGGAATTGGAGGTTCAGATCTTGGACCTGTCATGATTACCGAAGCGTTGCGTCCTTATAAAAATCATTTAAATATGCATTTTGTTTCAAATGTTGACGGAACTCATATTGTTGAAGCATTAAAAGGCTTAAATCCTGAAACAACCTTGTTTTTAGTAGCATCAAAAACATTTACCACACAAGAAACCATGACTAATGCACAAACGGCTCGTTCTTGGTTACTTGATGCGGCTAAAGATGATAAAGCTGTTGCTTTGCATTTTGTTGCGTTATCCACTAATGCCAAAGAAGTTGAAAAATTTGGTATTGATACAGCGAATATGTTTGAATTTTGGGATTGGGTAGGCGGTCGTTACTCTTCTTGGTCTGCGATAGGTTTATCGATCGTTTTATCTATTGGATTTGATAATTTTAAACAATTTTTGGCTGGTGGTCATGCAATGGATAAACACTTCCAAAATACACCAATTGATAAAAATATTCCTGCATTATTAGCTTTAATTGGGATTTGGTATAATAATTTTTATGGTGCTGAGACAGAAGCCATTTTACCTTATGACCAGTATATGCATCGATTTGCTGCCTATTTTCAACAAGGCAATATGGAATCAAACGGTAAAAGTGTCGATCGTAATGGTCATAAAACAACTTATACTACTGGCCCAATCATTTGGGGTGAACCAGGGACCAATGGTCAACATGCATTTTATCAATTAATTCATCAAGGTACTAAACTTATTCCGTGTGATTTTATTGCGCCAGCAATTAGCCATAATCCAGTTGGTGATCATCATCCTAAATTATTATCTAACTTTTTTGCTCAAACTGAGGCATTAGCATTTGGTAAAACCAAAGAACAAGTTGAACAAGAATTTATTGCTGTTGGAAAAACGCTTGATGAGGTTAAAGCAATTGTTCCGTTTAAAGTGTTTGAAGGAAATAAACCGACTAATTCAATTTTAGTTAAGAAAATTACTCCGTATAGCTTGGGTGCATTAGTTGCGATGTATGAGCATAAAATCTTTACTCAAGGTATTATTCTGAATATATTTAGTTTCGACCAATGGGGTGTTGAGTTAGGTAAGCAATTAGCCGGCCGAATTTTACCCGAATTAGCGAGTGATACGCCAGTAACTTCACATGACGATTCAACAAATAATTTGATTAATCAATATAAAAAGTGGCGTTAAACTGATTTAACTTTAGACAGTTAATGAATTGAGCAGAAAAACCTTCAGTTAAACTGAAGGTTTTTTTATGATTATTTTTTCACGCGCATAACAGGTGTTTTACCTGCTTCTACGGTACCAGATAGTTTTGTCAGTTCGACAATACTATCCATATTAGAAATGACAACAGGTGTTAACACTGATTTTGCTTTACTTTCAAGTAGTGGTAAATCAAATTCGATAATGGTGTCACCAACTTTTACTTGTTGACCTTCTTCAGCGATACGGGTAAAACCTTCGCCTTTTAATTCAACAGTGTCAATGCCAAAGTGTACAAATAGCTCAATACCTTCATCTGATTCAATAGCAAACGCATGATTAGTTTCAAAAATTTTGCCAATTCTACCGTTTAGTGGTGCAACAATTTTATTACCAGCAGGTTTAATTGCAATACCATCACCAACGACTTTCTCTGCAAAAACGACATCTGGTACATCTTCGATTTTAACGATTTCGCCACTCAGAGGTGCAATAATTTCGATGCTATCATTGCTATCATCAGATTTGATGAATTGCTTCAATTTATCGAATAACCCCATTATTTTCTCCTAACAAATTTGCTTTTCAGCGTTATATTTTTCGATTAAATCCATAATTTCTTTAGAAGTTGCTTTTTCTAGCACATTGTCTGCAAGTTTTTTCGCTTCTTCAAAATGTGTATTACGAATTAATTTTTTGATTTTAGGAATTGATACTGCACTCATGCTAAATTCATCAAGTCCCATACCAAGTAATAAAATCGTTGCTCGTTCATCACCAGCAAGCTCACCACACATGCCAGTCCATTTACCTTCTTTGTGCGAAGCATCAATGACTTTCTTAATCAGTGTTAAGACAGATGGTGAAAGTGGATTATAAAGATGTGAAATTAATTCGTTACCCCGATCAACCGCTAAAGTGTATTGTGTTAAATCATTGGTTCCAATACTGAAGAAATCAACTTCTTTCGCTAAATGATGAGCAATGACAGCAGCCGCAGGCGTTTCAATCATTACACCAACTTCGATATTTTTATCAAACGCTTTACCTTCGGCAGTTAGTTGTTCTTTGAGGATATTAATTTCAGATTTTAAAATACGAATTTCTTCAACCGATATGATCATCGGGAACATGATACGTAATTTACCAAATGCTGATGCGCGTAATATTGCGCGTAACTGTGCATGGAGTATTTCTTTGCGATCTAAACAGATACGAATTGCACGCCAACCTAAGAATGGGTTTTCTTCTTTTGGTAAATGCATGTAAGGTACATCTTTATCGCCACCAATATCCATTGTTCTGACAATAACAGATAAACCATTCGTTGATTCGGCTACTTCTTTGTAAGCTTTGAATTGTTCGTCTTCGTTAGGATAGGCATCACGATCCATAAATAAAAATTCAGTACGATAAAGACCAACACCTTCATAACCGTTGCGATCCGCACCAGCGATATCACGCACCGTACCAATATTCGCACAAATTTCAACTTGGTGACCATCAAGCGTGACGGCAGGTAAGTCTTTTAATTTTGCTAACTCTTCTTTGTCGGCAATATATTTTGCTTGAACTTGTTTGAGTTTTTCTTGGGTAGTATGATCAGGATTGATATAAATGGCGTTATTTATAGCATCAAGTATAACAAAATCACCTTGTTTAATTGTTTGTGTTGCATTTGATGTACCAACAATTGCCGGAATTTCTAATGAACGAGCCATAATTGAAGTATGGGATGTACGTCCACCTGCATCAGTAATAAAACCAAGTACCATATCTAGATTTAGTTGTGCAGTTTCAGATGGAGTAAGATCTGTTGCAACTAAAATACAAGGTTGGCTAATAGCACTTAAATCGACAATTTCAATCCCTAAAATATTTTTGAGTAAACGTTTGCCAATATCACGAATATCAGCAGCACGCTCTTTTAAGTATTCATCGTCTAAGTTTTCAAGCTCTTTAGCTTGAGTTTCAAATACTGATTGGACAGCGGCATCAGCGGTTGAATGCTTGCTTTGTATACGAGAAATAACTTCTTGCTCCAAATCCTCATCTTCTAAAAGCATAATATGCCCTTCAAAGATAGCAGCTTTATCTTCGCCTAATGTGGATTTTGCTCGTTCCATTATCGCATTTAATTGCTCGCTGGATTTTTGACGAGCATCTTTAAAACGCGCAATTTCAGCATCAATTTTGTTATCTGGAATTGCCCTATTATTAACAACAATAGGTTCTTCTTTTAATAATAGCGCTTTTGCAAAAGCGATACCGGGGGAAACAAGTATACCTGATACCATAACATTTAATCCTTATTCAATTTTAAATCTGTTCTTTATCGCATTTTGGAGCTAATTATTCCAATTCAGGAATTAATTTAACTAGATGATTTACCGCTTCTTTTTCATCTTCGCCTTCTGCTGAAATGGTGATGGTAGTACCTTGTGTTAGACCAAGTGTTTGTAGTTTGAATAGACTTTTAGCACTAGCACTTTTACCATTTGATGTGACGGTAATTTCAGCATTAAAGTTTTTTGCTTCTTTTACAAATTGTGCAGCAGGGCGGGTATGGAGACCATTTGGTGCGGTAATGGTTACATCTTGTTTATACATAATAATTCTACTCCTAAAAATATTTTCATTTACGCGACCAATATAAATAAAAACCGCCTTAATGGCTAGTAACATTTAATCGATCTTTGGAAATTTAGTTAATCTTATTCAAATCAAAATATAGTTGTTATATCCATATTTCTCAATAACGGTAAATTCGAGTGATTCTATCACTACATTTTTTAAATTCTACTTCTCCATGTATACCACGCTTTATATTTTCAAAAACAATTTCTTCACTTCCATCAAGTTGTGACTCTTTTATTTCTTTACTGCAAAATGTTTCAAATCGTTGAAGTTCTTCTTCACCATTACCTAATTGGTAATTATGAGGTAAATCGTGACTTGTTATGAATGTTTGGGTTTTGTTCTGCACGTCAAGGATGATAGTGCCTTTGTTAGATAACCATGAACTACAAGCAGTTAATGATATAGCAAACGCCAGAAGGAGAAGGGAAAATTTCATCACAAATCTTACAATATTCAAAATAATTCCTTTATAAAGCTTAGTAACCTGTTTATTATTTATAGCTAGTTGTGGATTATATACTAATAATTAATGAAAGTGCAGAGTGCTTTTTATTGATATGACAAAATCAGGGTGACATTAATGACCAAAACTGTAAATTATGATGAACTTAATCATGAATTAAACTTAAATAAAATGGGTATTACTGCTGCTGAATTACATGGTTTTATTTCGGGTATTTTAGCCGGAGGCAATCATGATGAAAGTTGGCGCCCTTTAGTTGAAGATATGCTCAATAATGGGCAAAAAATACCAGAATCTTTAAATAAGAAAATGGTGGAACTTTATTGTATTACCAAGCAACAATTTTTGGATGATGATTTTGAATTTCAATTGCTACTTAACGAACATGATCTTTTTTCACAAATAGATGATTTAGTCGGTTGGGTTAACCATTTTTTATTAGGGATTGGATTAGTTCAACCAAAATTAAATCGTATTCAAGGTGATGTAGGTGAAGCAATTTATGATTTAAGGCAAATTGTGAAGCTAGGCTACGATGAAAACGAAGATCAGCAAGAGTTAGGCTTTGCATTTGAAGAGATCAAAGAGTATGTTCGCATGACTTCGATTCTCTGTTTTGATGAATTTAATGAGGCTGATATCGCACCAACCATTCATTAATATTAACTTGTTTTTAAAAGGTTATCACTATGCTAAATATCGATACCAAAAAAGAGCTTTTTTCTCGTCGAGAAAAGCTTCTTTCGCAGATGCAACCTAACAGCGTCGCACTTTTTTTTGCCTCACCCGAAGTCGTCAGAAGCAATGACACGCATTATCCTTATCGGCAAAATAGTGATTTTTGGTATTTTACCTGTTTTGATGAACCCGAAGCCGTATTAGTGATGATTAAACAACAAGATAATCATGTTCGATATGTGCTGTTTAATCGTAAAAAAGACCCTCTGGCTGAAACATGGACAGGCTATCGTTTAGGGCAGCAAGCTGCGTTAGAAACCCTTGGCGTTGATGAAGCGCATCCTTTTGATAAAATTGATACTATTTTGCCTGAGTTGTTGAATGGTAAACAGGCAATTTATCATGCTGATCTGCAATATGATTATGCTGACACGATTGTCAAAAAAGCCCTTACGATTTTAAAACAGGGTGCAAGATTTAAGCTTTCAGCACCCAGTAGCGTAATTGATTGGCGTCCTATTGTGCATGAAATGCGGATGTTTAAATCTAATTTTGAAATAGACCTTTTACGTCAAGCGTGCAAAATTAGTGCCCAAGCCCACTGTCGAGCCATGCGTAGCTGTAAACCTTCGATGTATGAATATCAGTTAGAAGCAGAAATTTTACATGAATTTGCCTGGCATGGTGCGCGTTCTCCTTCCTATAATACGATTGTAGGAGCCGGAAACAATGGTTGTATATTGCATTATGAAAATAACAGTGCGCTTTTAAACGAGGGTGATTTAGTGTTAATCGATGCCGGCTGTGAATATCAATATTATGCAGGGGATATAACACGGACTTTTCCTGTTAATGGTCAATTTAGCCAAGCGCAACGGGATATTTATAACATTGTTTTAGCTGCTCAATATCAAGCAATTGATCTGTTAAAACCTGGAACATCGATTATGGAAGTAAATGATCATGTTGTGAAAACTATGGTGACGGGCTTAGTTAAATTAGGCATTATGCAAGGGGATGTCGATTCGCTCATTGCTGATAAAGCTTATACCGCATTTTATATGCATGGTTTAGGGCATTGGCTCGGCATTGATGTGCATGATGTCGGTAGTGGAAGGGATCGTATTTTAGAGCCGGGTATGGTGTTGACTGTTGAGCCGGGGCTTTACATCAATCACGATGCAGATGTGCCGGAGTGTTATAAAGGTATTGGTATTCGTATTGAAGATAATATTTTAATCACAACATCGGGTAATGAAGTATTGACCAGTGATGTGCCAAAAGAACCAGAGCAAATCGAAAAATTGATGTTATTGGATCAATAATCTTATCGCTAAAGCAATAATCTTCTAACTGTGATTATTGCTTTTGTTTTGATTACAGATAATAAAATCGTATTTTATTATTTTAAGAAACTGTTCAGACCATTAATTATCTAATCTGATTGATTTATCCCGATTAAAAATTATTTTTATTTTTAAATCTTTTGCTATTTTACCTTCGTATTTCCACGTTTTCATCGCTGTGATAACTGAACGATTAAAAATATTGTTCGGTTTGGTTTCGATAATTCGAATATTTTCGACCCGCCCATTACTATTGATATCAAAGAGTACAACGACATAGCCTTCTATGCGCATATCAAGTGCCCGACGAGGATATTCTGGCTGATTACGACTAATTGGCGAGGGATTACCGGAATGTTGACGGCTATCAGAAATGGAAGATGCGACGGCTGTTTTGGCAAAGTTATCCGTGATCACTTCTTGTCTGACTTGCTGACGAGACTCTTTTTGAATCGGTTTGGATTCCGTTCTTGGTTTGGGTTTTGGCTTCGGTTTCGGTTTTTGCTCGATGACAATGTTATTTTCGGGCATGACTTCCGGTTTTTTTTCAACGATAGGTTCCGGTTTTTCTTCATTAGTCATTTGGGTTTCAATAACTGGCTCAACTAACGGTTCTGGTATTGGTTTATTATCGATAATGTCACTTTCTTTTACACCTTTGATATCAGGTGTATTTTCAACTAATGATTGTTCAGGCGCTGCCATTTGCGATATATCAATCATGATCGCTTTAATTGAGTTGTCACCTTCATCAACGATGATATTTTTGGCAAAAAGCATAGGGCTGAACAGCAACGCCAGTAAAAATAGATGTGACACAATCGAAAGTGACGTGAATAAATAAACACTCTTGGGTTTGATATGTGTTGGCGATTGAGGCGCTTTTTCGTTGCTAATGTCTATATCAAAATTGATTTTCATAACAATTATCATGTTTAACTTAAGGTAATCATTCTAAATGAAAATGCTTATCATTTGTAGTCTTTTTTAAAATATGCTAATCCAACACCTTGTTGCTCGGCAATATTTATCAGATAATAGCAATTAAATATCTATTTTTTTAGTGGTTTGGGTGATGAATAATCCTTCAATGAGTCAAATACTCGATCTTGTAAAAGATGACTTGGTTAAAGTTAATGAGGCAATTCAGGCGGAACTTAGTTCGGATGTTGTGCTTATTAATCAATTAGGTAATTATATTATTAGTAGTGGCGGTAAGCGTATTCGCCCTATTATTGCGTTGTTAGTTGCCAAAGCACTTAATTATCAAGGTGACAAGCACATCGTTGCCGCTGCGTTCATTGAATTTATTCATACTGCTACATTATTACATGACGATGTCGTTGATGAGTCCGATCTCAGGCGTGGAAAGTCAACCGCGAATGCATTATTTGGTAATGCAGCCAGTGTTTTAGTTGGTGATTATATTTATACGCGTTCTTTCCAAATGATGGTACGGACTGAATCTTTCAAAGTGTTAACTATTATGTCGGCAGCAACAAATGTGATTGCTGAAGGTGAAGTGCAACAATTAATCAATTGTAATGATCCCGATATTACTAAAGAACAATATTTAGAAGTCATTTATCGTAAAACCGCTCGTTTGTTTGAAGCAACTTCGCATTCGGCAGCGGTATTAGCTGGCGCCAATGCAGAACAAGAATTTGCCTTACAAGAATATGGAAAATATTTAGGTACGGCCTTCCAAATTATTGATGATTTATTAGATTATAGTGCTGATAGTAATCAAACCTTAGGTAAGAATTTGGGTGATGATCTTAATGAAGGCAAACCAACTTTACCATTGTTACATGCGATGCGTCATTGTCAAAATGCTGAGGAAGCCAAGTTGATTCGTCAAGCCATCGAGCAAGGAAACGGGCGACATTTGTTGGATCGTATTTTGCAGATCATGAATGAGTGTGGTTCACTTGAATATACTTTACAAATAGCACAGCAAGAAGCCCAAAAGGCTTTTGATGTGATTGCTATCCTGCCAGACTCTCCCTATAAAAAAGCATTGCAAGATCTCGCATTGCTCTCAGTAAAAAGAGAAAATTGACAGGAGTTAAATCGAAGTATGGATTGAAAACATTCCTACTCGTACTTATATGGACATTTTATATTAAATCATCATTAGCAATGATCAAAAATTGATTTCTTTAGATTTCATTGTATGTTGTGAAATGACGAGCAATTTTTTCTGATTATATTAACAAGGTAATTAGGCATGTTTAAACGATCTTGGCCGGTCTTTATTATTTTTATTTCTATGATTTCGTTACAATCAAGTGCATCTATGGCCAAATATCTTTTTCCAGTATTAGGCCCTGAAGGGATGACTGCTTGGCGATTAACTTTTTCATCCTTGATGCTTATCATTATTTTTAAACCATGGCGTAAACCCATTACTAAACAAGCTTTTAAGTATGTGTTTTTATATGGTGTAGCAACCGGTTGCATGAATTTGGCTTTTTATAGTGCCATTGCCAGAATTCCGCTTGGTATTACCGTTGCGATAGAACTTACTGGACCGATAGTTGTCGCAATGTGTTATTCGCGTCGGTTAGTTGATTTTATTTGGTTAGGCGTTGCAGTTATCGGGCTTGCGATACTTTTACCGATTCATCAAGCTTCTGGTGATTTAGATCCCGTTGGCATTTTAATGGCATTATTAGCCGGTTCAGGTTGGGCATGTTATATTGTCTTTGGGCGTAAAGCTGGGGCATTATATGGTTCATCAAGTGTTGCGATAGGGTCTTTAATAGCGTCTTTATTTGTATTTCCTATTGGTGTGTGGGATAGTGGGAGTGCTATGTTTTCTTTGGAACTTCTTCCTTTAGTGTTTGTGGTTTCATTATTGGCGTCGGCCATTCCTTATGGATTAGATATGATAGCGTTGCCAAGATTACCCGCTCAAACATTTAGTACATTAATGAGTTTGTCGCCAGTTTTTGCTGCTTTGTCAGGCTTCATTGTTTTGCAAGAGCAATTAACGCGTTATCAATGGTTAGCCATTACATTTATTATTGTTTCATCAATCGGGACGGTATTGACAATGAGCCGACCAACTAAAATTAAATCGGTTAATCCATAATGTTTTTACCAGCATTACGCAGATTAATACGCAATGCTCGTGTAAATATCGCTTGTTATACTTTGTTTAAAGCATAACAAGCGAGTTGATATCAGCTTATTAGCGGTGAGGGAAGCCCATTCCGCCACCCATAAGTCCTTTCATTTGGCGCATCATTTTCATCATGCCGCCGCCTTTCATTTTTTTCATCATTTTTTGCATATCTTCAAACTGTTTAAGTAGTTTGTTGACGTCTTGTACTTGAGTACCTGATCCATTAGCAATTCGACGTTTTCGAGATCCTTTGATGATTTCAGGATTGGCTCTTTCTTTTAACGTCATTGAGCTAATAATCGCCTCCATTTTAATGGTAATTTTATCGTCCATTTGCGCTTTAATGTGTTCAGGTAGTTGCCCCGCACCGGGAAGTTTTGCCAACATAGCTCCCATTCCACCCATATTTCGCATCTGTTTAAGTTGATCTTGGAAATCGTTAAAATCGAACTTGTCGCCTTTTTTTAACTTCTTGGCAATTTTTTCTGCTTTTTCACGATCAACATTTTGTTGCAATTCTTCGATTAAGGAGATGACATCTCCCATACCTAAAATTCGTGAAGCAATACGATCTGGGAAGAATGGCTCTAAAGCATCTGTTTTTTCTCCCATTCCTAAGAATTTAATCGGTTTACCCGTAATATGACGAATTGATAATGCCGCACCACCACGGGCATCGCCATCCACCTTGGTTAAAATCACACCGGTAAGTGGCAAGGCATCATTGAAGGCTTTTGCGGTATTGGCGGCATCCTGCCCTGTCATTGCATCAACAACAAATAACGTTTCGATTGGATTGATAGCCTGATGCAGTTCTTTGATTTCATCCATCATGTTGCTATCAATATGTAAGCGTCCCGCTGTATCGACAATTAACACATCGAAGAACTGAAGTTTAGCGTGAGAAATGGCTTTATTAACAATATTCACTGGTTTTTCATGAATATCCGATGGGAAAAATTCCACATCAATGGCTTTTGCAAGCGTTTCTAATTGTTTAATTGCAGCCGGACGATAGACGTCAGCAGACACAACCAGCACTTTCTTTTTTTGCTTTTCTTTTAAAAATTTAGCTAATTTAGCGACGCTGGTGGTTTTACCTGCCCCTTGCAAACCAGCCATCAAAATAACAGCGGGGGGCTGTGTTGCCAAATTGAGGGTGCTATTAACTTCACCCATAGCCGAAGTGAGTTCAGCCTGCACTATTTTGATAAATTCTTGACCCGGTGTTAAGCTTTTAGAAACGTCCAGACCAACGGCTTTTTCTTTTACTTGATTAATAAATTCACGTACAACAGGAAGTGCTACGTCGGCTTCAAGTAATGCCATACGTACATCACGTAGTGCTTCTTTTATATTATCTTCAGACAGTCGTCCTCGACCACTGATATTACGGAATGTCTGCGATAAACGGTCGGTTAAATTCTCAAACATGTTAACTCTCAATAAACAAAAAAATTGTGATTATCATAACAGAAAATCTTAAGAAGTCCCATGATCATAATTTTGTTCTTACTTGACACTAAATAGTGTTCCTGTTCAAATGTTGAAAATTAACTTAGCATAATATTCCCCTTTATTTTTTTTAGCAAGGGCAGATGATTACAGGAGATATTGATATGAAAAAAATCATTAATACAGATAACGCACCCGCAGCAATAGGACCTTATGTACAAGGCGTTGATTTGGGCAATATGTTATTTGCATCCGGACAAATACCGTTAGATCCAGTTACCGGTAAAATGTCAGATTGTGTCAAAGAACAAGCTAAACAAAGTTTAGCAAATGTAGAAGCTATTATCACGGCGGCGGGTTATCAAGTTAGTGATATCGTTAAAACCACCATTTTTTTAGCTGATATGAATGATTTTGCGGCCGTTAATGCAATTTATGAAGCCTTTTTTACAGAACATCATGCTGCGTTTCCTGCTCGTTCTTGCGTACAAGTCGCCAGAATACCCAAAGATGCTAAGGTTGAAATTGAAGTCATTGCTGTAAAATAAACGCAATACATCCTTTACTCTGAAAAATTTTGGACTTATACCTAGTGCCCAAATCGAATTGGTGTAGTCACTTGGTGACTACTTTTTAATTGCATGAATTTTCGCCCTTCATTTCCGCTTTTTTTAGATAATCCTATAAGGTAGTCAGTATACTCGTTTAGGTGGACAAACATCTTTTATGATCAGCAATATCTAAAGAAATTTTATCGTTTAAGCTTTGCCATATTTATCTTTTTTTACATTAATCATTCAAGTGAATGATTAATCATACCCAGAACGTGTAAACTTCTATTTAATGATTGATTGCCGATTGAGTTGATGCAATAATCTACAATTATTTATTATTAGTTGCCGTGTAATTAGGTTGCGAATATGTTTGAAAAAGTTGAGTCGTACGCAGGGGATCCTATTTTATCATTAGTTGCTGAGTTTAATCAGGATAACCGAATGAATAAAACAAATTTAAGTATCGGTTATTATTATGATGAAAACAGTGTTGTACCTCAATTAGCATGTGTAAAAGCTGCACGGGATTTTATCTATCAAAACGATAAAACTGCATCACTTTATTTACCGATGAGTGGATTACCTGATTATTGTCGAGCTATTCAATGTTTGCTATTTGGTGAAGCACACAGCGCTCTTAAAGATAAACGCATTGCAACCATTCAAACTTTAGGTGGTTCAGGTGCATTAAAAATAGGTGCTGATTTTTTGTTTCGCTATTTTCCGAAATCAGAAGTTTGGGTCAGTGATCCAACATGGGAAAATCATATAGACATTTTTCATGGTGCTGGATTTAAGGTAAATAAATATCCGTATTTTGATTCACAAACTTGTGGCGTTAAGTTTGATGCAATGCTTGAAACTTTACATCAATTACCGGCTAAAAGCGTTGTTTTGCTACACCCTTGTTGTCATAATCCAACCGGTGCCGATTTAACACATGCACAGTGGGATCAGGTTATTGATATATTAAAAACACGCGATCTTATTCCCTTTATGGATATTGCCTATCAAGGATTTGGTAAGAGTATCGAAGATGATGCATATGCAATTAGACGAGTGGCAGAGTTAGGGATATGTGGTTTTGTGTGTAACTCTTTTTCAAAAACATTTTCGTTATATGGTGAAAGAGTGGGTGGTTTATCCGTTTTATGTGATAACAGCGAAGTCGCTAATCGTGTACTTGGTCAACTTCAAGCAACCGTACGTCGAAATTATTCAAGTCCTGCGGCCTATGGTGCTCATCTTGTTAGTTATATTTTGAATAATGTCGAACTTAAAACCCAATGGATTAATGAAGTTACTGCAATGCGTGAACGTATTATCTCAATGCGAATAAAGCTTGTTGAATTACTAAATAAGTTAGTACCCGAAAACAATTTTGATTATCTGATCAAACAGCGAGGTATGTTTAGTTATACTGGATTTTCTGAAGAACAAGTCACACATTTAAAAAATAACTTTGCTGTTTATTTGGTGGGCAGTGGACGGATGTGTGTGGCGGGTTTAAATCACCATAATATTCATCGAGTAGCAGAAGCGTTTGCTACATTAAAATAACCATGTAATTAATTAGAGGAGTATTTAATATGTTCCGAAAAATGTTAATGTTAATGCTAGGGTTAGTTATGGCAACGTTTGTCGTGGGTTGTAATACGGTAAGTGGTGTCGGTAAAGATGTTCAATCTGGTGGTAAAGCAATTACCCATACGGCTGATGAAGTGAGCGATAGATTATAAATGGAGCAGTGAGTCGAAATATACATAATTTATCATTCACATTTACTTCTAAAATAAATCTATTTTTCTCATAAAAGCACAGTTCGTCAAGTTGACGAACTGTGCTTTTAATCAAGTAACTATTGGATATTTAATAATATATATTAATTCATATTGCGTCAGATCTTATTTTTTTTTGAAATGAATATTTACATAAAATGATTTTTGATAATTTATTAAATTGAGACAAGCTAATACTAATACAAAAAAATTGTAAGGATTAGAGGGTTAATTCATTGTAGTCGACATTGGTATTTTTTAACTTATTTTTTATTGGTTATTAACTTTATGATTGATTACATATGATGTTTTCACTGTTTTTAGGAAGAATTTGTTTATAGTAATTCACATCATTTTATTCCATATATTGATAAGTTGTTTTTATTTGAACTAATTGGGAATTCGCTGTTAATTGTTATAAACATCTATTTAACTTACTTATTTTCTAAAACAATATAAATTTGCTAACGTATTCGTTTTTTTACAGATTATCAATACTATTTTTATCGTAGGCGATCATGGTCTATACCAAAATCTATTGGTTCAATTTTTTAGACCAGTTTGATCGAAAAAAGATGTAGAGAGCATTTATTCATACACTTATTTTGATACCTTTTATGTTAAAGTCTGTGAGCGTTAAAAATACCATTTATAAATGGTCGTCCAACGGAAGCAAATTATGATAGTATTAGCCGTTAATTTTTTTGAGGAATGATTATGTCATTTAATTTTGAAAATTCCCTAAAGGGTAAAGTAAAAAAAGCGGTTATCCCTGTTGCTGGTCTAGGAACACGCATGTTACCCGCAACTAAAGCAATTCCTAAAGAAATGTTACCTGTTGTGGATAAACCACTTATTCAATATGTGGTTAATGAATGTATTGCAGCCGGTATTACCGAAATCATTTTTGTTACGCATTCATCCAAAAATTCAATAGAAAACCATTTCGACACCAGTTTTGAATTAGAAGCCATGTTAGAAGCACGGGTGAAGCGTCAATTGTTGCAAGAAGTACAAAGTATACTTCCTAAACATGTAACGATAACAAGTGTACGTCAAGGTTTAGCTAAAGGGCTTGGTCACGCTGTTTTATGTGCCTATCCTTTAGTGGGCGATGAACCTTTTGCAGTAGTATTACCGGATGTGATTATTGATGAATATGAAAGCGATCTGACTTGTGACAATTTAGCTGCCATGATTCATAATTATCACGAAACTAAACATAGTCAAATCATGGTTGAACCTGTGCCTAAGGAATTAGTGTCTTCATATGGTATTGTCGATTGTCGTGGTGAAGAACTTGCCGCAGGGAATGTGGCACAGATGTATAGTGTGGTTGAAAAACCGTCGGTTGAGGATGCGCCATCAAATCAGTCTGTGGTTGGGCGTTATGTATTATCTGAGAAAATTTGGCCATTACTTGCTAAAACGCCATTAGGTGCTGGCGGTGAAATTCAATTAACAGATGGCATTGCAATGTTACTTGAAGAAGAGCCTGTCGATGCGTACTGTATTAAAGGACAAAGTCATGATTGTGGTAATAAACTTGGTTATATACAAACGTTTGTTCAATATGCCATGCGTCACAAAACATTAGGTAAAGATGTTTCTGATTGGTTGAAATCACTTTAATTGGTTTGAATGGTTTTATTAACCTAAAAAAGGACGCTTAATCGCGTCCTTTTTATCATTGAATATATATTGTTGTTACTTAAGCTTCGGCGTTGTCATTATCCAGAGTGACATTCGGATCGTTAAAGACATTCATATTCATCAATCCTACTTCACGATCTGTGGCAACCGCTGCGGTCATTGCACCCGATACGTTAGCTAAAGTTCGAGCCATATCAATAATTGGATCGACAGCGAGTACCATACCAATTAACGGGAAGTATTCGACCATTCCCATCCCAGATAAAACCACTGTTGCCGCAACGGTGGCTGTTCCTGGAATGCCTGCAATTCCTATTGATCCAATGACAACGACTATTACAAGCATAATGTAAAATTGAATATTGGTATCTATCCCAACCATATGGGCGACCATTACCGCTAATAATGCAGGAAAAAATCCAGCACAACCATTCATACCCATGGTGCTGCCAAGTGAGCCAACTAAGTTTGCTGTACCAGTGTTGACGCCCATTCTGACGGTTAATGTTGAAATAGTCATCGGTAAGGTACCCACTGACGAGCGGCTAGTGAAAGCTAATAGCCATGTTCCTAATGCTTTTTTGATAAACATTACTGGTGAAATACCATGAATTAAGACAATTAATACATGTACAACAAGCATAACGAGAGTTGCAATATAAACCGCTGCAACAAAACTTGATACTTCAACAATTGCAGGAATACCATTAGATATAATTGTACGGGCGAGTAACGCAATGACAGCATACGGCATATATTTAATAATGGTCATTGCAATTGACATAACAATTTTATATAGCGCTTCAATAAATGTTTTAAACAAGGCAATCGGTTGAGGGTTTTTCTTTTCCATTCTATTGGCGGCAAGCCCCATTAATGCTGAAAAGATAACTAATCCTACAATATTTTCTTTTGCCATGGCTCCGATAATATTGCTAGGGATCAGATTAACGAAGGTATCAATAATATTGGTATAATGTTTAGCTTGAGCGTGATGTACTGATGTTGAGCTTATTTCACCGAGTTCAAAAACGTTAGCTAAAACAATGCCGACTATACAAGCGATTGCCGTGGTGAAAAGTAACCAAAAAATGCCACGGAATGCAATTTGAGGTAAATTCTTTTTTCCCGAAAAATCAATAATAACTTTAACTATTGAGACAAATACCAGTGGAATCACTAGCATACGTATAAAGGCAATAAAGGCACGCCCAAAAAGACCATACCATGTTGCAATCTCTTGCATCCAAACCGTCGAACTTTTAGGAAAACCTGCCGACCATTGGATTCCCAGACCAAGAACAGCCCCAAGTATCAAGCCAACTAACATGCGAACTGAAAAATTAACTTTTTTGTCTTGTAATGGTTTCATTATGACAAAAAAACAAATAAGTAATAGCCCAAGACCAATTAATGTTTGGTAATGAGTAATGGATAGGAATTTTTCAAAAAAAATCCCGTGAAAAATGGCATCTGACATAATCGATCCTCGCCCTTTTAGGGGGTATATAATTAAATAATTATCAATAATGCTTTAATTTTATTTATTAATCAATTTGTTAAGTGCTTTAAAGGTTTGTTTTAATACTGAAGCAATTGATTAACAAATTTAATTTTTTATTGACTATTTTTGAGTGATTAGTAAACACTCTTTTCATCATCTCTATTTGGCAATGGAACCTGCTATATTTAAAATATCCCAAGGCCGTGAAAAAGGTGGTGCATACAGAAAATCTAACATTGTAAGTTCGTCAATCTTCATTTGTGACCATATTGCTGTTGCTAATACATTTATTCTCAATGCAGAACCAGTGCCGCCGACTAATTGTCCCCCCAAAATCTTGCGTGTTTCAGCATGATAAATAAGTTTAGCCGTAACGGGTGATTGACCTTCGACATAATTACTGTGGTTTTTATCGTTTACTAAAACCGTTTTATAGGGGATACCTAATTTGATGGCTTCATTTTCAGTTATTCCTGTTCGTCCTGCTTCAATATTAAATACTCGGAGCGCTGATGTGCCTAACGTACCAGGAAATTGACAATTGCCACCTGCAATGTTTTCACCTACAATTTTCCCTAATTTGTTTGCGCCAGTTGCTAATGGAATATAGACTTTAGTTTGGCTGACTTTATGGAACAGCGTGGCACAATCTCCAGCGGCATAAATATCAGTGATATTTGTTCTACCTAAATCATCGGTAATAATGGCACCATTATTTAGGGTATTAATGCCAATGTTTTTGTAGATTTGACTATTTGGTCTAACACCGGTAGCGATAATAACCAGATCAGCAGGATATTGTCCTTTATTTGTTATAACCTGCGTCACTTTATCTTGACCAACAAAACCTTGGACACTTTCTTGTAAATGTAAGTCACAATGTTGCTCAATATTTTCCTGAATAATGTCAGTAAGTTGCTCATCGAATGCTTCGACTAATACTCGATTATCTAATTGAATTAATTTTACTTTCTTTTTTAATGCAACCAGTGATTCGGCTATCTCCAATCCAATATAACCAGCTCCAACAATAATAATATTTTTGTATTCCGGTTTTGACAGCGCTTCTTTGATTGCTAATCCATCATAAAGATTGCGTAACGTAAAAATATTGTCCAGCTGATCATTCGCCAGTGTTGGAATAATTGGACTTGCACCTACAGCAAATAGCAATTTGTCAAAGCTATCTTCAATGTTTTCACCGTTATTTAAATCTTTAATAAGTAATTTTTTTTGTTTAACATCAACAGATATCACTTCATGTCGTGTTTTTATTTCAATACCATCTTTTTGAAATTGTTCAGGTGTTCGGGATATCATTTCATTAGCATCAGTAAAATGATTGCCAATATAATAAGGTAAGCCACACGCACCGAATGAAACAATATCCGATTTTTCATAGATACGAATTGTTGCATTAGGGTTTATTCTTTTGGCTTTAGCTGCAGCACTCGCCCCAGCTGCTTGAGCTCCAATAATGATTATTTTCATCTATTATTCTCCTTTGTGCGCCTATTTTGAACACTTATCTGCTCATTGATCAAGGTAAAGTAACAAAGCATATCGATAAGTATTCATAATTGTCCATTTTAATTGTAATAAATGTACAATGATGTGTTAAATTTAACATTTCACTTGCAAATATAGTTTTAATCTTATTTTAAATCAAATTAATCGAAAAAAAAGTCGGATCGGTTTTTAAGATTCCGTCTGATGTATGAGATCGATGATAGTATTAATATGTTGTTGTGAATCATTTAATGCAGGGATGTAATGAAAGTGTTTTCCTCCTGAATTAAGGAATATTTCTCGATTTTCTTGATCTATTTCATAACAAGTTTCAATACAATCCGCAGAAAATCCTGGGCACATCACATGAACACGAGTCACGCCATTTAAAGCTAAATTTCTAAGTATGTCACTCGTGTTTGGTTCCACCCATTTTCCTTTTCCAAATTTTGATTGATAGGCCATTTGTATTGGCAGCGTGATGCCGTTCGCTAAACACTTTTCAATTAATAATAAGGTGGTGAGTTCACATCGCTCGATATAATCATCATGGCGTTTAATAATATAGCGCTCAGGCATACCATGATAAGAAAGGAGTAAAACATCGGGTTGCCCTTGTTCTAAAAAAGCCTGTTTTATCTGTAAATAGAGTGCATTAATGTAACTTGGGTGATCAGCATAGTCTCGAATATAGTGAATATTACTTCTTATAATATTGGTATCATTTAATTGTTTGATTTTATCCAGAACGGCAAGTGTTGTGGTTGTAGAATATTGCGGGAATAGGGGTAACAATGTAATTTTTTTACAGGATTTTAAGTTATTTAAGGCAGCTTGAAGACTCGGCTCACCATACGTCATGGCAAGCTCACATTTTATATTGGGTAAGTGTTGCTGCAATTTTTTGTGTAACAATTTACTGTAATGTAACAAGGGGGAACTACCCTCTATCCAGATTTTTTGGTAATGCTTGAGAATGTACGGAATGCGTTTAGGTAAAATAAAATATTTTAAAATTGGATACCAAATAAAGCTGGGCAGATCAACAACATGTCGATCAAGCAAAAATTCTGTTAAATACTGTTTTATAGCATCTGGCGTTGTCGCGCTAGGTGTACCTAAATTAACCAATAATAAACCGTTTTTTTTATCCACAGCTTAGCCTCATTTGATATTAAGATAATGGTTAATAACTACTAAAAGTCTACTGAGTGCTCCTTGATTTTGCTTCAAAACGAGATAGGCATTTTCGCCCAGTTGTACTCGGCGACTATTATCATTTAATAGGCGATCTATTGTTGAATATAAATCATCCGCTGAGTTTGTGCAAACAATCATTCCTTGCGCTTCAATCAACTGTTCACAAATCACTTGGAAATTAAAAAAATATTCACCGGTAATAATAGCAATATGGTGCAGTGCAGGCTCTAAAGGATTATGTCCACCCTGTTTTACTAGGCTACCACCAACAAAAGCGATATCTGCCATTGCGTAAAGCTCTACTAGTTCGCCCATTGTATCGCCCAAAACTATTTGAGTTTGTTCTGTAGGTATTTGATTTGTACTACGCTTTAAATAATTAAAACCATTATCACTAATGAGTTTTTCAACCGTTTTAAAACGTTCAGGATGACGTGGAACCAGAATTAACAATAAATTGGCATGTTTAAGCAGTAATTTTTTAAATGCAGTTAAAATAATTTCATCTTCGCCACTATGGGTACTTGCTGCAATTAACACAGGCCTTTTTAATTGCCATTGTTGTTTTAACTGGTTTATGTTTTGGCGCTGCTCATTGGATAAGTTAATATCAAACTTTATGCTGCCTGTTATTGCTAAATGATCAGCAGGTAAACCAAGTGAAACAAATCGTTCACCATCTTGCTGATTTTGAGCTGCCACCATACTGATTTTCGAAAATAATTGTTTGACTGCTTTGCCTAATTTGCCATAGCGAGCAGCAGATCGTTCTGATAATCTGGCATTTGCAATAATTAAAGGAATTTTTTGTTTATAACATTGGCTAATTAAATTAGGCCAAAGTTCAGTTTCCATAATTATAACAATTTTAGGCTTTGTGGTTTTTAAGAATCGTTTTATGGCTCCGGGCAGATCATAGGGTAGATAAACATGACTGACACTGTCTTTTAATAACGATTTTACTCGCTCAGAACCTGTCGGTGTCATGGTGGTAACAGTGATTGGTAACTGTGGATATTTTTGTTGCAATGCTTTAATTAGCGGAATCGCCGCTATTGTTTCACCTACGGATACGGCATGCACTAAAATACCATTTGGTTTGACTTTATTTTTGCAAAAACCATATCGTTCTAACCAGCGCTGACGGTAGGCTGGCGCTTTACGACTGCGCCATAATAGTTTTAGCCAAACAAATGGCTGAATTAGATATAATAAAAGGGTATAGATAATTTGCATGCACGTTAATGATCTAGATTAAAAAAATGCTGACGATAATAGACAAGTTCTGAAATGGAATCACGAATATCGTCAAGCGCTTGATGGGTACCTTGTTTTGTAATGCCTTTCAAAATTTCGGGTTTCCAACGTTTTGCTAATTCTTTAATAGTACTGACATCTAAATAACGATAATGAAAATATTTTTCTAACTTCGGCATATAGTTAAATAAAAACCGTCGATCTTGACCAATCGTATTACCACATATTGGTGAGCAGTTTTCTGGTACCCATTGTTGTAAGAATGCGATGGTTTGTTGTTCGGCTTGCTGTTCTGAAATAGTACTTTTGCGTACACGGTCGATTAATCCCGAATTACCATGAGTGTTTTGATTCCATTCATCCATGAGCGCTAATTGTTCATCTGATTGATGAACAGCAATAACCGGACCTTCTGCAAGAATATTAAGGTCAGAGTCAGTTACAATAGTGGCAATTTCAATAATACGATCAGTTTTTGGATCAAGTCCCGTCATTTCAAGATCAATCCAAATTAGATTACTACTATTAATTTGAGAGTGTTTGATCATAATTTGCTGTGGAAATTTTCTTTTTAATGCCGAGTAGTGTAGCATATCTGTCAAACTGTTTAGTAAAAAATTCGTAACTGTGGCAAAAAATCAATTATCAAAAAATCAAAAAAGGCGTGTAGCTGCTAAACATCAGCAACGATTAGAGACAAGACAAGATGACAACTTGTCGAGTTTTTCGTTGCCGCGTGAAGGTGTCGTTGTGAGTCGTTATGGTAAATCCGCTGACGTCGAAGATGATACTGGACTAATTTATCGTTGCAGTATTCGCCGTACCTTACCGTCGTTGGTTACCGGTGATAAAGTAATATGGCGAGAGAGTTTGGAACCCAATACTAATGGTATTATTGAGGCGGTACATCCTCGACACTCAGAATTGGTGCGTCCGGATTTTTATGACGGTGTAAAACCTGTCGCAGCCAATGTCGATCAGATTGTCATTATATCGGCAGTTTTACCGGAATTATCCTTGAACATTATTGATCGTTATTTAGTGGCTTGTGAAGCAACCAATATTCAGCCCATAATTGTGTTAAATAAAATTGATTTACTTACCCCTGAACAGCGTACGGAGATTGAAAAGCAGTTATCAATTTATCGGGATATTGGTTATCCGTTATTGTTTGTCTCTTGTCAAAATCAGCAAGGGTTAGCCCCTTTGCAAGATGCGTTGCAAGGAAAAGTGTCTATTTTGGTTGGTCAGTCTGGCGTAGGTAAATCAAGCATTATTAATCTGTTATTGCCTGAACAGGCACAATCAGCTTTAACGGGCGATATCTCTGAATTATCGGGTCTTGGTCAACATACCACAACCTCTACACGGCTTTATCATTTACCCAATGGTGGCGATATTATTGATTCGCCGGGGATTCGTGAATTTGGATTATGGCATCTTGAACCTGAACAGGTTATTCATGGCTTTATAGAGTTCGGTGATTATTTAGGCGGGTGCCAATTCCGTGACTGCAATCACTTAAATACGCCAGGGTGCTTGTTACAAAAAGCGGTACAAGAAGGAAAAATAGCACCATCGAGACTTGATAATTATCATCGTATTTTACAATCCATGAAGGATGTGAAAGCTAAAACAAATAAAAGCTATAAATAGCCTGCTTTTCAATACGTTCAGAAAATGATAGTGAGCTTGAATGAGTTAGAAAACATTGCTCATAATCTCAAAACACATGATTATGAGCAATCAGATTAGCTATTTTAACTATTGGCGTTTTTTTAGTGCAAAACCGATAGCGACATACGCCCAACCTTGGAAAATAAGGTCAATTCCTAAAAACATGCCCAATACCCATAGGCTATCGTATGGCCAGCCGGCAATAATCATTAAACCTAAAATTAGCGTAATAATCCCCGATGCTAAAATCCATCCCCAACGTGGTATTTCTCGGTTATTTAATGATGCAAATATTTGCGTAAACCCACTGATAACCAGTAAGAGTGAAATTAGTAATGTAAATGCAGAAGAAACGGCAATAGGTTGGAAATACGCCATTAATCCAATAAAGATATACAAAATCCCCATCACTGCCCATAAGGCTGTTTGACCAAAACCTTTAATATTAAAGGCATGTATTATTTGCGCAATACCTGCAATTAAAAGTAATGAACCGATAAAGTAAACAGAAAAGACAGTTGCAATAAACTGGTAGCCTAATGCTAAGCATCCCAAAATAATTAAAATCACACCGATAAAAATAAACCAGCCTGTTTTTTGTTTAAGATCTTGAGTATTATTTTCAGTAGATATCATATTAAATTCCTATTTTATATGGTTAACTTTCGGTTGTAATCAACATAGCCTTTCAATTCAAACTTGCCAGACGTTTTTAGCGAGCGAAAAGAAGGCATGACGGAGGTAATGCTAAATATGCAAAGAAAATGCGTACCATTTCCTTTGCGTATAATAATTAATCAATATAATAAAACTAATTGTCCTTTTAATTTTTATCTTTCAGTGCTTCATCTAATGTTGAATAAAACATTAATTTATTCGAAATCGGTATAAACTTGGCTCTGGCTAATGTTTTCAATGGTTGGAATTGTAATTCACAAATAGATAAATCTACTTGTTCTGGCAATTCATCAACAAAATGGCGTAATGCATTAAGCCCACCCGCATCAAGAATAGGCACCGCATCCCACTGTAATACGATGTGCTCATAGCCATTTATTTTCTGATAGATTTCGGAAAAGGTACGTTCAGCGGCGGCAAAAAATAGTGGTCCATTAATGCGAAGTACTAATGTTTTTTCACTGCTTCGATTGAGTTCAACCAATCGTGTCATGTGTGCAATACGACGCATAAATAGGATTGAAGCTAAGACTATGCCAAGTGTTATAGCAATAACCATATCAAATAATACGGTTAAAGACATGCAAATAAGCATGATTAAAATATCATCTTTAGGTGCACATTTAATTATATATATCACTCGTTGCACAGCGCTCATATTCCATGCCACAATTAATAACAAGGCTGCCATTGCTGATAAAGGGATATAGGATAATAATGGTGCAAAACAAATGAGTGCAAGCAATACTACAATCGAATGCAGCACGGCAGCAATAGGTGATGTTGCGCCTGCTTTGACATTAGCAGCGGAACGGGCTATAGCGGCTGTTGCTGAAATCCCTCCAAAAAACGGCGCAATAATATTGCCTAATCCTTGTCCGATAAGTTCACTATTTGAGTGATGTTTTGTATGGGTCATTTCATCTAATACGACGGCACATAATAATGATTCAATCGCGCATAGCATTGCCATTGTAAGCGAAATTGGAAGCAGAGCGGATAACATTGACCAATCCCATTTAAAATCAGCGTGCTGCCAAGGTAAGATAAATTCGGGTAAAACGGACGGGATACCATGACCGATGCTATTATCAGGTAAAATATAGGTAAATCGAGAACCGATAGTTTCAATTTCATAGCCAAATTGATTCAAAATAAACATGACCAAAATACCCGTTATTAATGCAGGTAAATGCCCGGATATTTTTATTCGAAGTTTCGGCCACACAATCAGTACTATCAGTGTTACAATTCCTACTACAGTATCGGCAAGATTAATAGTTGGAAAGGTTTTAACTAAAGCGGTTACTTTGCTGATATAACTTTCCGGCATGTGCTCAAGTGTTAAACTAAAAAAATCTTTGATTTGCATGGTGGCGATAGTTATCGCAATGCCAGAGGTAAAGCCTAAAACAACAGGTAAAGGAATATATTCAATTAATCGACCAAGTCGAATTACTCCCATGATAATTAGAAAGACACCGGATAATAAGGTCGCAACAAGTAATCCAGACAAACCAAATTGTAATGAAACGGGATATAAAATCACGACAAATGCCGCTGTTGGACCCGATACGCTGAAGCGTGAACCTCCGATTAATGCAATGACAAAACCTGCAATTATTGCGGTGTAAAGCCCATGTTGTGGTGGAACACCACTCGCTATTGCTAAAGCCATGGCTAATGGTATAGCAATAATACCAACCGTAATACCAGCAATTAAATCCTTAAAAAAACGGGTAGATGTGTAACGCTCTTTTATGCACGCTGCGATAAAAGCGCAACAAATTTTGGTGCCAGTTATGCCATATAATTTCATTATTTTATTCGACTAATAGAAGTTTTTTGAAATGCTTACTAAGATAATCTTTTTTACAAAAATTAAAAGAGTGTTATTAAAATAATTTATATTGTCATTTAATTGCGTTAGGCTTTTTCAATTGAGGTATAAATAAGTTTATTAGGAATGATTTTGTAAATTGTTTCTAAGATGCTTTTTTCTATTGATTTGATACCAGTATCGTTTAAAAATAATGTCGTAGACCCATTCGCTTTTCTTGATATGGTATGATTAGCAGGAGCAATGTATGGTAGTAATTAATCAAAACGTGTTTGTTCATTCTTCTAGGGGAATAGGTACAATTATGTTACTTGCTTTCTCTTCATTTTGTTTTGCATTACCACAACTAGCAGGCTCAAAAACCGCCTATCATTATGATACTAAGCAAACCATTACCCCTGCTCCAAAAGGCTATCAAGCATTTTATATTAATCATATTGGTCGTCATGGTTCTCGCTATATTAGTAAATCAAAATATGAAGAGATTGCCTATCAAACATTATTATTAGCCGACAAAGATAATCAACTCACTGATGAAGGAAAATCATTATTCAAGCAAGTTTTGTATATTAAACAGTTGAATAATAATCACTATGGAGAGTTAACCGATTTAGGGCGTCAAGATATTGGTCTCATCAGTCAGCGAATGTTAAAAAATAATCCAACGGTCTTTAAAGGCCATAACATTGTGGTAATTTCATCTACGTCGCCTAGGGCTAAAGAGACGGCTGAAATTTTTGTCCAACCCTTTAAAGCAAAATATCCTCATATTCAAGTCACCAACCAGCCCGAAAATGGACAAACGTTGTTACGCTTTTTTAACTATTCGCCTGCTTATGATAAATATAAACAGAGTAAAGCGGTTAAAAATGCCTTAAAAGCAATTAAATGTTCACCTAAAACTGTCGCACTGAGTCAAACCGTCGCCATAAAATTTTTTACCCATAATTTTATTGAAAAATTAAATGTAGGAATGGATATTGGTGAATATTATTCGATTAAAACCGAAGATTTTAGTCTGGCCGTTTATCAACTCTATCAAGAGTTACAGGCATTACCCACAGAGGTATTAGTTAATCATCAACTTAATTTTGATGATTATTTTTCAGAGGAAGCAAATGCGTGGTTTAATACGGTTGTCACTGCCAAAAATTATTTACAAATTGGTCCGGCATTTGATGCCAATGGTATTCAAATTAAAATTGCTGCACCTTTATTAAGGAATATGCTAATGACGGCCGATAACGCAATTACCAATAATAATGTTGATGCTAATTTGCGTTTTGCCCATGCAGAGACGCTTTCTCCGTTTGCAACGCTAATGGAAATTGAGGGTACAACAAAAGTTGCCAAGACGCTATTTGATTATCCGACTGTCTGGCATGCAGAAAAAATTATTCCTATGGGCGCCAATATACAATGGATTTTTTATAAAAGTGAACAACCACATCATCCGATACTGGTTAAAATCTTATTAAATGAACAAGAAGTCCATCTGCCAATTAGCACCCAACAATATCCTTATTATCGTTGGCAGGATGTTAAACAGTATTATACCAATAAATTAAATCAATTAGGCTTAAATGAAAATCAATCCGATATCGATATGCTTAAAAAATTAAAATGATTCTAGATTGAGCATATGGTAAATGACTGTATTACTGAATTAGGTAAAGTAGAAACTATTTCTGCATAAGCCTATGATCCGTCAAATGACTAAACCTGAAGCCAGAAGGTTACCGGACCATCATTAATTAATGATACTTGCATATCTGCTGCAAACTGACCAGTTTGCGTCTTAATATTCTTTTGGCATTGCTCAACAAAGAATTGATACAGTCTATTGGCATCTTCTGGTTTAGCCCCTTTGGTAAAGCTTGGACGCATTCCTTTTTGGGTATCTGCAACTAAAGTAAATTGGGATACAACAAGAACTTCACCTTGAGCTTGATTAACATTAAGGTTCATCTTACCGTCGCTGTCACTGAAAATACGGTAGCCAAGGACTTTTTCACATAATCGAATTGCTTTTTGTTCATCATCATCTTGCTCGACACCAAGTAATATCAACAAACCATGATTAATTTTTCCAATAATCTGATCTTCAACAGTGACAGAAGCTTGTTTAACACGTTGGATTAAGGCAATCATAAAAATATTACTCCGCTTGAGCTTGGTTATCCGATATTCGTTTTTTAGGGCGGTTAAATTCGGTTAAGGTTGCTGCAAATTCAGCGCCAAATAAGACAATACACCAAGAACAGTAAATCCAAACAAGCATGATTGGAATAGAAGATACTACGCCATAGATTAACTGATAAGTTGGAAATGAACTTACATAAAACGCAAAGGCACGTTTACCTATTTCAAACAATATTGCTGCAACAATCGCACCAATGAATGACTCTTTAAAAGGAACGGATTCAGTAGGGATAATACTGTAAAGTAACCAAAATCCAACGACAGAAATAATAAACGGTAAACTACTCAGCATAATATTCCCCGTTGCTCCAGTTGATAACCAGTTTAACGAAAATATATACGAACTGACCGCTACACTTGAGCCCGCTAAAATAGGCCCCAAAGTCAATATTGTCCAGTACATAGTTAGATTATACATAAATGAGCGTTTGCGTTTCGTTCTCCAAATATGATTAAGCGCACTATTAATTGAGTTAATAAGCAATAATGAGGTAACGATTAATCCAACTATACCCACTACCGTCATCTTTTTAGTATTGGTGATAAATTGTTCTAAGTAATTTTGAATGGTATCACTTGCGGTAGGCACGAGATTACTGTAAATGAGCTGTTTTAGCGATAGGCTAATTTCATCAAACATTGGAAAAGCGGATAATAATGAAAAAATAACAGTAATAAGCGGAACGAGTGCCAGTATTGTGGTATAGGCAAGGCTGGCAGAGGATGTGGTCAACTGATCCTGATTGATTTTAGCCCACAACATTTTTAAGAACAACGTTATCTGCTGAAATGTTTTCATGGTTTTTTCTATTTGTTAGAAAGAATACAATTATTGATCCCACTATTTTTTAATGAGTTCAACGCTTTATCAGCTTCGCTTTTGCTAGTATAGGGCCCAGCTGTAACGCGATATAACTGACCAGAAGAAATATTACCATTTATACCTGTCATAGCAAGTTGAGCTTTTAGGGTGTCCGCATTGGCTTTTTCCTTAAAAGCACCACATTGTAATGTCCATTTCGTTGTTGTCGATGAGGTTTGATTGGTATTCGATCGTGTATTAATGTTATTCGCAAAACTATCTAAAATTTGTTGCCGTTCGCTTGCAACTGAATTCGATGTTGCGTTTGAACTGGCATTGGGCGTTTCTAACGCTTTAAGGTATGTCCAACGTTCCTGAGGTTGCTCTGGTAAGGTAACGGCAGGTGGAGGCGTTTTGACTTTTGGTTGTTCAACGGGTTTGTTAGGTTTATTATTGGTAATTAAATAGAGAATGGCGGAAAATAAGACAATAAGAACAATTGCCATAAATACCATAAATTTTGGCATAAAGCTTGATTTGTTTTTTTTCGGTCGACTTTTTCTTCTCACATAATCACGCTGAACCACAATATACTCTCTTATTCTTTTTTTATTGATATGGAATAACTGATTATTATACAAATAAAAAAAGTGGCTTACACCACTTTTTAGCATTTTCTTTAACTACAATAGTTAACAGATGAGGGCATTAAGCCAATGCTTTAATCTGTTTAATTAAATTTGCTTTATGACGTGCAGCTTTATTTTTGTGGATTAAGCCACGAGCCGCTTGACGGTCAACAACTGCTTGCATGTCTTTGAATGCTACTTCAGCTGTTTGTTTATCACCAGCTGCAACAGCTGCGTAAACTTTCTTGATATAAGTACGCATCATTGAACGGTTACTAGCATTATGTTTACGGCGTTTTTCGGATTGAACCGCACGTTTTTTAGCTGATTTGATATTAGCCAAAGTCAACTCCCAAGTTTAAATAAAATTACATATTAATAAGGCGGCAAAATATGCCTGATTTTCTGCCAGTTGTCAATGCCGTTACATAAAAAATTTGCAATTTATAAATTACACATTGATGACAAACGTTTACTATTTGAACAATAATCGCTATAACCTAAAAAGAATTTTTATGTTAGAATACATGAAGTTTATTTTTATTTATATTTTTTTATTAAGAGGAAGTCTCATGTCTGTTATTAGAATGCAAGATCTTGATCTAAAAGGGAAACGTTTATTTATTCGTTCAGATCTTAATGTACCAGTCAAAAATGGTAAAGTCACTTCTGATGCACGTATCAAGGCATCATTACCGACAATTGAAGAAGCAATCAAAAAAGGTGCTAAAGTGATGGTGACTTCTCACATTGGTCGTCCAACAGAGGGAGAATATAACCCTGAATTCTCATTGCAACCAGTCGTTGATTACTTAAAAGAACATGTTTCATTTCCTGTCCGTCTTGTTAAAGATTACCTTGATGGCGTAGATGTTAAAGAAGGCGAGTTAGTTGTTCTTGAAAATGTACGTTTCAATGTAGGTGAAGGTAAAGATGATGAAACGTTATCTAAAAAGTATGCCGCACTTTGTGATATCTATGTAATGGATGCATTTGGAACAGCTCACCGTGCTCAAGCTTCAACGCATGGTGTGGGTAAATTTGCACCTATCGCATGTGCTGGTCCTTTATTAGCTGCGGAACTTGATGCATTAGGAAAAGCACTTGATAACCCAGCTCGTCCAATGGTTGCGATTGTTGCGGGTTCTAAAGTATCAACTAAACTTACTGTACTTGATTCGCTTTCAAAAATCGCTGATCAAATTATTGTCGGTGGCGGTATTGCTAATACTTTCATTGCGGCTGAAGGTTATAATGTAGGTAAATCACTATATGAAGCGGATTTAATCCCAGAAGCGAAAAAATTGATGGCTAACTGCCATATTCCTGTTCCAACTGATGTACGTGTTGCGACTGAATTCAGTGAAACAGCAACGGCTACAGAAAAATCAGTTTCTGATGTTAAAGAAAATGAACAAATTCTTGATTTAGGTGATAAATCAGCTGAAGCATTAGCTGATATTATTAAAAAAGCGAAAACCATATTATGGAATGGTCCAGTTGGTGTATTTGAATTCCCTAATTTCCGTCGTGGGACTGAAATTGTTGCTAAAGCAATTGCTGATAGTGAAGGTTTTTCAATTGCCGGTGGTGGTGATACGTTAGCTGCAATTGACTTATTTGGAATTGAAGATAAAATTTCTTACATCTCAACTGGTGGAGGTGCCTTCCTTGAGTTTGTTGAAGGTAAAAAACTTCCTGCTGTTGCAATGTTAGAAGCGAGAGCAAAAGCATAATATAGATTCAGTAAAAAGGATGAGATGATTACTCATCCTTTATTTTTTATAATAATTAAATCATAGGTAATAAAATGGCTACAAAGATTTCTGATGTCGTTAAACCCGGTGTTGTAACTGGTGATGATGTTCAAAAAGTATTTCAAATCGCTCGTGAAAATAACTTTGCTTTACCAGCAGTTAACTGTGTTGATACCAACACAATTAATGCGGTAATTGAAACAGCGGCAAAAGTAGGTTCTCCTGTTATTGTTCAATTCTCAAATGGTGGTGCACAGTTCATCGCTGGTAAAGGTCTTAAATTAGAAGGACAAGAATGTGCAGTACTAGGTGCTATCTCTGGTGCAAAACATGTTCATTTAATGGCTGAAAAATATGGTGTGCCAGTGATTGTTCACACTGACCACTGTGCAAGAAAATTACTTCCATGGGTTGATGGTTTACTTGATGCTGGTGAAACTCACTTTGCTAAAACCGGTAAACCACTATTTTCTTCACATATGATTGACCTGTCAGAAGAAACATTAAAAGATAACATTGATATTTGTTGTCAGTATCTTGCTCGTATGTCTGCAATGAAAATGACATTAGAGCTAGAATTAGGTTGTACTGGTGGTGAAGAAGATGGTGTGGATAACAGCCATATGGATAGTTCAGCACTTTATACTCAACCTGAAGATGTAGCTTATGCTTATGAGCGTTTAAGTGAAATTAGTCCTCGTTTCACTATCGCTGCATCATTTGGTAACGTGCATGGTGTATATAAACCAGGTAATGTTAAATTAACACCAAAAATTTTAGATAACTCACAAAAATACGTATCAGAAAAATTCAACTTACCTGAAAAATCACTGAATTTCGTATTCCATGGTGGTTCAGGCTCAACACCTGAAGAAATTGCAGAAGCAGTTAGTTATGGTGTTATCAAAATGAACATTGATACCGATACTCAATGGGCTAACTGGGCGGGTATTTTAGATTACTACAAAGCAAATGAAGCTTATTTACAAGGTCAATTAGGTAATCCTGAAGGACCTGATGCGCCAAACAAAAAATACTATGATCCACGTGTTTGGTTACGTAAAGGTCAAGATTCTTTAGTTGCTCGTTTAGAACTTGCATTTAAAGAGCTTAACGCTGTTAACGTACTTTAATTAACGTTTTCATTTTTAATACAAAGTGGGGAATCTCCTACTTTGTATTAATTGTTCATAAAATAAATCTTGCATTTGTATATCAATTGTAGGATAATTCTGCCCTCATTTAACTTAGGGGAGCTGTCTATTTATATAATAGAAGCGTTTGCACCCGAGAGAAGGAAACCAAAAAATGGCAAAAAAAGTACAGGCTTACATCAAGTTGCAAGTTGCAGCTGGTGCAGCAAATCCTAGTCCACCAGTTGGTCCAGCACTTGGTCAACATGGTGTTAATATCATGGAATTCTGTAAAGCATTTAATGCGAAAACAGAAAGCATGGAAAAAGGTCTACCTATTCCAGTTGTTATTTCAGTCTATTCAGACCGTTCATTCACCTTTGTTACTAAGACTCCTCCTGCGGCAGTACTATTGAAGAAAGCTGCTAAAATCAAGTCTGGTTCAGGTGAGCCTAACAAGAAAAAAGTAGGTAAAGTAACGAGTGCTCAAATTCGCGAAATCGCTGAATTAAAAGCTGCAGATATGAATGGTGCTACCATTGAATCAATGATGCGTTCTATTGAAGGAACCGCTCGTTCAATGGGCTTGGAAGTGGAGGGTTAATCGATGGCTAAATTATCTAAGAAAGCTAAACTTATCCGCGAAAAAGTGAATGCAACTAAACAATATGAAATCAACGAAGCAATTGCTTTATTAAAAGAGCTTGCGACTGCTAAATTTACTGAAAGCGTTGATGTTGCTGTAAATTTAGGTATTGATTCACGTAAATCAGACCAAAATGTTCGTGGTGCAATTGTATTGCCTCATGGTACTGGTCGTAGCGTTCGTGTAGCTGTGTTTACACAAGGTGCAAATGCAGAAGCAGCTAAAGAAGCGGGTGCTGAATTAGTTGGTATGGACGATCTTGCGGATCAAATCAAAAAAGGCGAAATGAATTTTGATGTCGTTATCGCATCGCCAGACGCTATGCGTGTAGTTGGTCAATTAGGTCAAATTTTAGGACCACGTGGTTTAATGCCAAACCCTAAAGTTGGTACTGTAACGCCTAACGTTGCTGAAGCAGTAAAAAATGCGAAAGCAGGTCAAATCCGTTACCGTAACGATAAAAATGGTATTATCCATACTACTATCGGTAAAGCTGATTTTGATGCAGCTAAACTTAAAGAAAATTTAGAAGCATTACTTGTTGCGTTAAAACGTGCAAAACCAGCATCTTCTAAAGGTGTCTTTGTGAAGAAAGTAAGTCTTTCTACTACTATGGGCGCTGGTGTTGCTATCGATCAAACAACATTGAATGCATCTGTTTAATTAATCATTATTAATTAAACAAAAAAATCGGTTGGTGTCTGGCCTTAACCAGACCCCGTCCAAGACCGTAGGTGTAATTGACGTTTAATTACTTAATTTTCCTACGTAGACGGTGACAGAACCTGATAAGATATAATACAGGAATTCTGCTCATCGTGGTTGTGCTAACTATATTGTTATAGTTAGTTTAAATAAGTCTAGGCTTTGCCTAGTTTTAATCCAGGAGCAAAACCAATGGCACTAAATCTTCAAAATAAACAAGAAATTGTTGCTGAAGTTAATGAAATCGCCAAAGGTGCGCTATCTGCAGTTGTTGCCGATTCTCGTGGCGTAACTGTAGAAAAAATGACTGCATTACGTAAATCTGCTCGTGAAGCGGGTGTTTATATGCGTGTTGTTCGTAATACGCTATTACGCCGTGTTGTAGAGGGCACTCAATATGAGTGTTTAAAAGATACGTTTGTTGGTCCTACTCTAATTGCGTTTTCAAACGAGCACCCAGGTGCTGCTGCGCGTATTTTTAAAGCGTTTGCAAAAGAAAACGATAAATTTGAGATTAAAGCCGCAGCCTTTGAAGGTGAGTTAATTACTGCAGCGAACATTGATCGCTTAGCAACATTACCTACTTATGAAGAAGCATTAGCTCGCTTGATGTCAACCATGAAAGAAGCCGCAGCTGGCAAATTGGTTCGTACTCTTGCAGCTGTTCGTGATCAAAAAGAAGCTGCTTAATTAGCAGTATGATGACGAATTTTATTAATTAAAAATTGTAAATTTGGGAAACTATATTATGTCTATCACTAAAGAACAAATTTTAGATGCAGTTGCTGAAATGTCTGTAATGGACGTTGTTGAACTAGTATCTATGATGGAAGAAAAATTCGGTGTTTCTGCAGCAGCAGCAGTTGCAGTTGCAGCAGCAGGTCCAGCTGAAGCAGCTGAAGAGAAAACTGAATTTGATGTAATCTTAAAAGATGTTGGTGCAAATAAAGTAGCTGTTATCAAAGCAGTTCGTGGTGCAACTGGTTTAGGCTTAAAAGAAGCTAAAGATCTTGTTGAATCAGCTCCTGCAACAGTTAAAGAAGGTGTTAGCAAAGCTGATGCTGAAGAACTTAAAAAGGCACTTGAAGAATCTGGTGCAGCTGTCGAACTTAAATAAGTTAATCGATAGCAAGCTAAATGGCTGGGGGTTTTACCTCCAGCCTTTTTGCGCTGTAAAAAGTCGAAGAATTTTATTTGAAGACTATCAATAAAAAGCAATAAAGAAATAGTATATTTATTAAGCCTAATCAATTGATATTTATAGATATTTTCGATGAGGTGTCAGGCGTTATTATTCGATTGAAGTGCTCCTGATGAATATTTAATCATGCTAAAATAGCAGATAAGCAAGTTGAGGAACTAATGGTTTACTCTTATACCGAGAAAAAACGAATTCGTAAGAATTTTGGTAAGCGTCCACAAGTCTTGGATATACCGTATCTTCTTTCTATTCAACTTGATTCGTTCCAGAAATTTATTGAGCAAGATCCAGAAGGTCAGTATGGTTTAGAAGCCGCTTTTCGTTCAATATTTCCGATAAAAAGTTATAGTGGTAATGCTGAGTTACAATACGTGAGCTTTAAGATGGGCGAACCTGTGTTTGATGTAAAAGAATGTCAAATTAGAGGGATCACTTACTCAGCACCGTTGCGCGTAAAATTACGTTTAGTTATTTATGATAAAGATGCACCAGAAGGAACTGTAAAAGATATTAAAGAGCAAGACGTCTACATGGGCGAAATTCCTTTAATGACGGACAATGGAACATTTGTAATCAATGGTACCGAACGGGTAATCGTTTCACAATTACATCGTAGTCCAGGTGTGTTCTTTGATAGTGATAAAGGTAAAACACACTCTTCTGGTAAAGTTTTATATAATGCTCGGATTATTCCTTATCGTGGCTCTTGGCTTGATTTCGAATTTGATCCAAAAGACAATCTTTTTGCTCGTATTGACCGTCGTCGTAAACTTCCAGCAACAATTATTTTGCGCGCATTAGGTTATGAAACAGAAGAAATTTTAAATATCTTCTTTGAGAAAACCATTTTTGAAGTTGGCAAATCCAAATTAAAAATGGATTTAGTCCCAGAGCGTTTACGTGGTGAAACAGCCTTATTTGATATTGAATCAAAAGGTAAAGTGTACGCTGAAAAAGGTCGCCGTATTACTGCACGTCATATTCGTGAATTAGAAAAAGATAAAGTAAGCAAAATTGATGTACCTGTTGAATACATCGTTAATAAAGTGCTTGCTAAAAACTATGTTAATGACGCGACAGGTGAAGTCATTGCATTCGCTAATACACCAATTTCATTAGAATTGTTATTAGAATTAACGAATGCAGGCTACAAAAAAATTGAAACATTATTCACCAATGATCTTGATCATGGTGCGTTTATCTCTGAAACATTAAATGTTGATTCAACACGCGATCGTTTAGGTGCATTAGTTGAAATTTATCGCATGATGCGACCAGGTGAGCCACCTACAAAAGAAGCTGCAGAAGCGTTATTTGACAACTTATTCTTCTCTGATGAACGTTATGATTTATCAGCTGTTGGTCGAATGAAATTTAATCGTTCTTTAGGTCGTGATGATATCGAAGGTCAAAGCGTCTTAACTAAAGATGATATCGTTGACGTTATGAAGAAATTAATCAGTATTCGTAATGGTCATGGTGATGTTGATGATATCGACCACTTAGGTAATCGTCGTATTCGTAGCGTTGGTGAAATGGCAGAAAACCAATTCCGTATTGGTTTAGTGCGTGTTGAAAGAGCCGTAAAAGAGCGTTTATCTTTAGGTGATCTTGATTCATTAATGCCACAAGATATGATTAATGCTAAACCAATTTCAGCGGCAATCCGTGAGTTCTTTGGTTCTAGCCAGTTATCTCAGTTTATGGATCAAAACAATCCATTATCTGAAATTACGCATAAACGTCGTATTTCTGCATTAGGTCCGGGTGGTTTAACTCGTGAGCGAGCAGGCTTTGAAGTCCGTGACGTACATCCAACTCATTATGGTCGTGTATGTCCGATTGAAACGCCTGAAGGTCCAAACATCGGTTTGATTAACTCGTTAGCGGTCTATTCTCGTACTAATGAGTATGGTTTCTTAGAAACACCATATCGTCGAGTGATTGACGGTGTTGTGACTGATGAAATTAATTATTTATCAGCGATTGACGAAAGTGAATTTGTTATTGCACAGGCAAACTCAAACCTTGATGAAGAAGGTCGCTTTAAAGAAGATTTAGTGACTTGTCGTTTAAATGGTGAGTCGGGCTTATATAGTCCTGAACAAGTTCATTATATGGACGTTTCAACACAACAAATCGTGTCGGTTGGTGCGTCATTAATTCCATTCTTGGAACATGACGATGCGAACCGTGCTTTGATGGGTGCAAACATGCAACGTCAAGCAGTTCCGACATTAAAAGCGGAAAAACCATTTGTTGGTACTGGTATGGAACGTGCGGTAGCTGTTGACTCAGGTGTAACAGCCGTTGCTCGTCGTGGTGGTACTGTTCAATATGTTGATGCGTCACGTATCGTAGTCAATGTCAATGCCGATGAAATGTATGCGGGTGAAACAGGGATTGATATTTATAACTTAACTAAATATACCCGTTCTAACCAAAATACTTGTATCAATCAAATTCCATGTGTGGAATTAGGCGAAAAAGTTGAACGTGGTGATGTACTTGCAGATGGTCCATCAACTGATTTAGGTGAACTTGCATTAGGTCAAAACATGCGCGTGGCATTTATGCCATGGAATGGTTATAACTTTGAGGATTCTATTTTAGTTTCTGAAAAAGTGGTACAAGATGATCGTTTTACCTCGATCCATATTCAAGAGTTATCTTGTGTATCTCGTGATACTAAATTAGGTGCTGAAGAAATCACCGCTGATATTCCAAATGTGGGTGAAGCTGCGCTTTCTAAATTAGATGAATCAGGTATTGTTTATATCGGTGCTGAAGTGAAAGGTGGTGATATTCTTGTTGGTAAAGTGACGCCTAAAGGTGAAACACAATTAACACCAGAAGAAAAATTACTACGTGCAATTTTTGGTGAAAAAGCATCTGATGTTAAAGATACGTCTTTACGTGTACCAAATGGTGTTTCTGGTACGGTTATTGATGTCCAAGTCTTCACTCGTGATGGTGTACAAAAAGATAAACGTGCACTTGAAATTGAAGAGATGCAACTTAAACAAGCAAGAAAAGATTTAACTGAAGAGCTTAAAATCTTAGAAGCAGCTTTATTTGCGCGTATTCGTGATGTGTTAATTTCAGGTGGTATTAAAGCTGATAAATTAGATGCATTACCACGAGAAAAATGGTTAACAATCGGTATTTCAAACGAAAGCAAACAAGCACAGTTAGAGCAACTTGCTGAACAGCACGAAGAAATTAAACTTGAGTTTAACAAAAAGCTTGAAGCTAAACGCATGAAGATTACACAAGGTGATGATTTACAACCTGGTGTGCTCAAAATTGTTAAAGTTTACTTAGCGGTTAAACGTCAAATTCAGCCTGGTGATAAAATGGCGGGTCGTCATGGTAACAAAGGGGTTATCTCTAAGATAAATCCAATTGAAGATATGCCATATGATGACAAAGGTCGTCCAGTCGATATCGTGTTAAACCCACTAGGGGTTCCATCTCGTATGAACATTGGACAGATCCTAGAAACCCACTTAGGTATGGCGGCTAAAGGTATTGGTCAAAAAATTGACACAATGCTTAAAGAACAGCAAGAACTTGCTAAATTACGTGAGTTTATCCAAAAAGCATACGATCTTGGTTTAGGTGCTGCACAAAAAGTTAATGTTGCAGAGTTTACCGATCAAGAAGTGATGACATTGGCACAAAATTTACGTAATGGTATGCCACTTGCTACACCAGTGTTTGATGGTGCAAAAGAGCAAGAAATCAAGTCATTACTAGAATTGGGTGATTTGCCGACTTCAGGTCAAATTACATTGTATGATGGTCGTACAGGTGAACAGTTTGAACGTCCGGTAACGGTAGGTTATATGTACATGCTGAAATTAAATCACTTAGTTGATGATAAGATGCATGCACGTTCTACAGGTTCATATAGTCTGGTTACTCAACAGCCATTGGGTGGTAAAGCTCAATTTGGTGGTCAGCGTTTCGGTGAGATGGAAGTATGGGCACTTGAAGCTTATGGTGCTGCTTACACACTACAAGAAATGCTAACGGTTAAATCAGATGACGTAAACGGCCGTACTAAGATGTATAAAAATATTGTAGATGGTGATCATCGTATGGAACCTGCGATTCCAGAATCATTTAATGTATTGTTAAAAGAGATTCGTTCGCTAGGTATTAATATCGAGTTAGATGAAGAGTAATCTTCACTCACTAAAAATGATTTCTATTTATAGGGATAACTTATTAGCGATAATAAGTTATCTAATTGGTTTAACTCCATAGGAGCCAATTGTGAAAGACTTACTAAAGTTTCTAAAAGCACAGACAAAAACAGAAGATTTTGATGCTATCAAGATAGGTCTTGCCTCTCCTGATATGATTCGCTCATGGTCTTTTGGTGAAGTTAAAAAACCTGAAACAATCAACTATCGAACGTTCAAACCAGAGCGTGATGGATTGTTTTGTGCGCGTATTTTTGGACCAGTTAAAGACTATGAATGTTTATGTGGAAAATATAAACGTTTAAAACACCGTGGTGTGATCTGTGAAAAATGTGGCGTTGAAGTAACACAAGCGAAAGTACGTCGTGAACGTATGGGGCATATTGAACTTGCATCGCCAACTGCACACATCTGGTTTTTAAAATCATTACCATCTCGTATTGGTTTATTGTTAGATATGCCACTTCGTGATATCGAACGTGTTCTTTATTTTGAATCATTTATGGTTCTTGATGGTGGTATGACCAACTTAGAGCGTGGTCAAATCTTAACAGAAGAGCAATATTTAGATGCGTTAGAAGAGTTTGGTGATGAATTCGATGCTCGCATGGGTGCCGAAGCTATCCAAGAGTTGTTGCGTAATATTGATGTACAAGCGGAATGTGAAGCACTACGTGACGAACTTTCAACAACAAACTCTGAAACAAAACGGAAGAAAATCACTAAACGCATTAAGATTATTGAAGCATTCATTCAATCAGAAAATAAACCTGAATGGATGATCTTAAATGTATTGCCTGTGTTGCCACCAGATTTACGTCCATTAGTACCACTTGATGGCGGACGTTTTGCAACATCAGATTTGAATGATCTTTATCGTCGAGTGATCAACCGTAATAACCGTTTAAAACGTTTATTAGACTTAGCTGCGCCAGATATTATTGTACGTAATGAAAAACGTATGTTACAAGAATCTGTCGACGCATTATTAGATAATGGTCGCCGTGGTCGTGCTATTACCGGTTCAAACAAACGTCCATTAAAATCACTTGCCGATATGATTAAAGGTAAGCAAGGTCGTTTCCGTCAAAACCTATTAGGTAAACGTGTTGACTACTCAGGTCGTTCTGTAATTACAGTGGGTCCATACTTGCGTTTACACCAATGTGGTTTACCGAAAAAAATGGCACTTGAGCTTTTCAAACCATTTATTTACGGTAAATTAGAGCGTCGTGGCTATGCAACAACCATCAAAGCTGCGAAGAAAATGGTTGAACGTGAAGATGCGATTGTTTGGGATATCTTAGATGAAGTTATCCGTGAACATCCCGTATTACTAAACCGTGCACCAACACTTCACAGATTGGGTATTCAAGCATTTGAACCTATCTTAATTGAAGGTAAAGCGATTCAGTTACATCCATTAGTTTGTGCGGCATTCAATGCTGACTTCGATGGTGACCAAATGGCGGTTCACGTACCATTAACGTTAGAAGCGCAATTAGAAGCGCGTGCGTTAATGATGTCAACTAACAACATTCTTTCGCCTGCGAGTGGTGAGCCTATTATTGTTCCTTCACAGGACGTGGTATTAGGTCTTTACTATATGACTCGTGATAAAGTCAATGCGAAAGGTGAAGGCATGATTTTAACCGGTCCTAAAGAAGCAGAAAAACTGTATCGTTTAGGTCTTGTTGAGCTACATGCTAAAGTTAAAGTGCGTATCACTGAAAGCCAACGTAATAGTGTTGGTGAGTGGGAAGAAACAACGTCAGTTATTGATACTACTGTTGGACGTGCTATTTTATGGTTGATTATGCCAAAAGGGATGAGTTACTCAGTGATTAACCAACCACTTGGCAAAAAAGCAATTTCACGTATTTTGAATATTTGCTATCGTCAACTCGGTATGAAAGAAACCGTAATTTTGGCTGACCAAGTGATGTATACCGGTTTTGCTTATGCTGCACGTTCTGGTGTTTCAGTTGGTATTGATGATATGGAAATTCCGGCTAAGAAATTACAAATCATCAACGAAGCTGAAATTGAAGTCGCTGAAATTCAAGAGCAATTCCAATCAGGTTTAGTCACAGCAGGTGAACGTTATAATAAAGTTATCGATATCTGGGCAGCAGCCAATGAACGTGTTGCAAAAGCCATGATGGATAACTTATCAACTGAAAAAGTGATTAATCGTGAAGGTAAAGAAGAAGTACAATCTTCTTTCAACAGTATTTATATGATGGCCGACTCAGGTGCGCGGGGTTCTGCAGCACAGATTCGTCAGTTAGCAGGTATGCGTGGTTTGATGGCAAAACCGGACGGCTCTATTATCGAAACACCAATTACAGCAAACTTCCGTGAAGGATTAAACGTACTTCAGTACTTTATTTCTACCCATGGTGCTCGTAAAGGTCTTGCTGATACAGCGTTAAAAACGGCGAACTCTGGTTATTTGACTCGTCGTTTAGTTGATGTTGCACAAGATTTAGTTGTTATTGAAGACGATTGTGGCACATTAGAAGGCGTAGTGATGACACCGGTTATCGAAGGTGGAGATGTTAAAGAGCCACTTCGTGAACGTGTATTAGGTCGTGTAACGGCTGAAGATGTGTTAAAACCAGGCAGTGCCGATATATTGATTCCACGTAACACATTACTTGATGAAAGCTATTGTGATTTACTAGAAGCTGAATCGGTTGATAGTGTTAAAGTTCGTTCTGTTGTTTCGTGTGATACTGATTTTGGTGTTTGTGCGAAATGTTATGGTCGTGACTTAGCACGTGGTCACTTGGTGAATAAAGGTGAAGCAATCGGTGTTATCGCAGCTCAATCAATCGGTGAGCCAGGTACACAGTTAACCATGCGTACGTTCCATATCGGTGGTGCGGCATCAAGAGCGGCAGCAGAATCAAGTGTTCAAGTTAAAAACAAAGGTAGTATTAAATTAACTAATGCTAAATTTGTGACTAACCCAGACAAGAAATTAGTTATTACATCACGTAATGCTGAGTTAACGATTATCGATGATTTAGGTCGAATGAAAGAGACTTACAAAGTTCCTTATGGTTCGATTTTAACAAAAGGTAATGGTGCAGCAGTCGATGCTGGTGAAACAGTTGCTAACTGGGATCCGCATACAATGCCAGTTATCTCTGAAGCGAAAGGCTTTGTTAAATTTGTTGATATGGTTGATGGTCAAACTATTACCCGTCAAACCGACGAATTAACAGGTTTATCATCGATTGTAATTTTAGATGTCGCGGAGCGAACAGGTGTAGGTAAAGATTTACGTCCTGCAATCAAAATTGTTGATGCTAAAGGTAAAGATATCTATGTTGCAGGTACTGAAATGCTTGCACAATACTTCTTACCAGGTAAAGCATTAGTTCAATTAGAAGATGGTGCAGAAATCAATGTGGGTGATACGCTTGCACGTATTCCACAAGCCTCTGTAGGGACTAAAGATATTACCGGTGGTTTACCACGCGTAGCTGACTTATTTGAAGCTCGTAAACCGAAAGAATCAGCTATTCTTGCTGAAATTGATGGTATTATTTCGTTTGGTAAAGAGACCAAAGGTAAACGTCGCTTGATCATCACGCCATTAGATGGCAGTGAACCATATGAAGAGATGATTCCTAAATGGCGTCAACTTAACGTATTTGAAGGCGAACAAGTTGGACGTGGTGATGTGATTTCGGATGGTCCTGAATCAGCACATGATATCTTACGTCTACGTGGTGTAAATGCGGTAACACGTTACATTGTTAACGAAGTTCAAGAAGTTTATCGCCTGCAAGGTGTAAAAATCAATGATAAACACATTGAAGTTATCGTTCGTCAGATGCTGCGTAAAGCAACGGTTATTCATCCGGGTGGTTCTCGTCTACTTGACGGTGAACAACTTGAAGTTTCACGCTTGAAGATTATTAATCGTGAGCTTGAAGCACAAGGTAAAGAACCAATTGTTTATTTACACGATCTACTTGGTATTACTAAAGCATCATTAACAACTGAATCGTTTATTTCTGCGGCATCGTTCCAAGAAACGACTCGCGTATTAACCGAAGCAGCTGTTGCTGGTAAAAACGACGAATTACGTGGCTTAAAAGAAAATGTCATTGTTGGTCGATTGATTCCGGCTGGTACTGGTTATGCTTACCATAAAGAGCGTTTACGTAAACGTGCAATGCCATCAAGTGATGATATTCAAACAACAATTTCTGTTGAAGAAGCAACAGCTAACTTAGCTGAGTTACTTAATTCTGCAGAAGAAAACCAATAGTCAGTAGGACGAGTTATTAAAATAGCACGTGATTGCACGTGCTATTTTTTTATCTCAAATGAAATGAAAGGAGTTTTATATGTATATTGTTATGAACCGTTTTAAAATAAAACGAGGTAGTGAAGAGACTTTTATTGACATATGGCGTAATCGTGATAGTCATTTGAAAGAGATGAAAGGATTTAATCGCTTTTACTTTCTACAAGGAAAAACTGAGCAGGATTATACTTTATTTTCTTCATTTGCCGAGTGGGAATCTAAGGCTGATTTTGAAGCTTGGGTAAACTCAGATCACTTCAAACACACTCATCGTAATACGAATAATCGACCGAATAATAGTGATATCTATTTTGAACCGGCACAATTAGAATGTTTTGATGTTTTACTAAAATAATAAATTTGATGAAACAAACAAAAATCTAATATTCCGATTCATCATTAATTCATTAAGGTTATGTGAGCAATAATCTAATAGTGACATAAGGAATTAAATAATAAGTTGTGATTATACTTCGCAAAGTTTATAAAAATGGCTATAATACAATCTAACTATTATAAAAATATTGGTGTGATTAGCGTATATTTATTCTAAAAAATACAAAACCAATGAAAAATTAAGCTAATCCACATTGAATTACTTTTTTCCTGACTATCTTTTCTTTATTACTTATAGTGTTCTTTTTTGGTTCTGATTTAATTCATGTTTATATATTAATGATATTCAGTACTCATTTCATATATTGATCTATATTTTGATGTCCTTAGTTTAATTGTTAATGGTTTCAATTAGTTGTGTTTTTCTACATTACCTATTAATTAGACAATTTTATAAGGGGTTTACGATGAAATCAAAACTTGTGTTACTCATTATTGCGTTACTTATTGTTGCCGGATTCATTTTTTTTAAAAACTACAATAGTATCCAAACCCAAGATGAAAAAGTGGCAGCTTCATGGTCAGAAGTTATTAACCAGTATAAACGTCGAGCAGATTTAGTCCCTAATTTGGTTAATACTGTTAAAGGGTATGCGACACACGAGAAAGAGGTGTTTACACAAGTCACTGACGCCCGAGCCAAAGTTGGTTCAATACAATTAAACGCAGATCAACTTACCGATCCTACTTTATTTTCTAAATTTCAACAAGCTCAATCTGAATTGAGTTCTGCATTAAGTCGTTTGATAGCAGTCAGTGAAAATTATCCAGAGCTTAAAGCTAATACACTATATCAAGATTTAATGAGCCAACTTGAAGGTACTGAGAACCGTATTGCTGTTGCTCGAGGACGCTATATTGAAGCAGTGCAAAATTTCAATATTTATATCCGTCAATTACCCACAAAATGGGTAGCAGATGTTTTAGGTGTAAAACCAAAACAACAGTTTAGTGTTGAAAATGAAAAACAGATTTCTAATGCACCTGCAGTTAATTTTGGGTAGTGAATATAATGAAGAGATACTTTCCAGTTAGCTTATTGTTAATATTCAGTTGGTTTTGTTTTGGGCTGACTGAAATTCCACAATTTACCCGGCGGGTGATTGATACGACAAATACACTGACACCATCACAAATTGATGATTTAGAATCGAGTCTAATTGAATTTGAAAAACCAAGAACTGACGGTGCTCAAATTATCATATTAATGATTGCAAAACTTGAAGATGAAACCATTGAACAATGTGCAACTCGAGTTTTTGCTCAATGGGGAATAGGAAAAAAAGGACAAGATAATGGTATTTTATTATTAATCGCTAAAGACGATAGACGTATGCATATTGAAGTTGGTTATGGGTTAGAGGGAACCATAACCGATTTAATTGCTAGCCATATTATACGTGAACAATTAACACCGGAATTCAAACAAAATAACTATTATCAAGGTATCAAAAATGCTATATCCGTTTTGAAACAAAAAATAGATAACTCAGAACCTCTAGGTAATGAAAATAGCAATGAATCCGATATTGGTACGCTTCTTGCTGGTGAATTTGGTGCTAAATTATTTAATTATGGTTTGGTCTCTTTTTTCATTTGCTTTGTTATCAATAGTATTATTCCGCTAGGATCGTCTAAACGCTCTGCCAGTCGAAATTTGGGTACTGGGCTACTTAATGGATTATCAGTAGGTGGGTTTACCTTATGGAATGGTCATTCTATATCCATTGCTTTTATCTTACTATTCTTGGCGTTTGTCATGAGTACGATTGCGAGTGGATTTTTACGAATAAATGGTAGCAGTGGTTCAGGTGGCGGCGGATTCCGTGGAGGAGGTTTTGGCGGTGGTGGGTTTGGAGGCGGCTCAGGAGGATTTAGCGGTGGCGGAGGTGGTCGTAGTGGTGGTGGTGGCGCTTCTGGTAGCTGGTAGATTGATTAGAAATCGTTTTAATTAGTTTGTTAAAATTGGCTTATAATTATCAAATAAAAATTTCAAATTTGATGTTTTTTATATTATTGAAATAATGGAGTAATAAAAATATCAAGCCAATAATCAACGACTAAAACAAATTATCTTCTACGATCCCATTGACGAAACCTTGATTTAAAGGTAATATGCGCGCCTTACGGCATCGTGTAGTTTTTAGCTACACTGAATAATTTTTTAAGGTAGATGTGCATATTTTATGCAAAATAAATTGCCATTAACGATCGATCCTATTAAAGCTGCACAGAAACGACTTGATTATGTTGGATATTATCCAGCAAAAAGTGCAACAAGGATTGAAAGTCCAAAAAGTGATATCGAGTGCCGCTTATCTTTTGATTATGATGAGCAAAAACTCTGTGTTATCAACATTGATGCGAAGATAACGTTGGAACTGATTTGCCAACGTTGTTTTAAACCTTTTATCACTGAAATTCATGTGATGAATAAATTTAGTCCTGTAAAGAGCGATGCTCAAGCAGAGACACTACCGGAACATTATGAACCTGTTCTGATGAACGAGTTCGGTGAAGTGGATATATTAGCGTTACTTGAGGACGAAATTATTCTCTCGTTACCAATTGCGCCGGTACATGATAGTAAACACTGCGAAGTGTCAGAGGCAGATATGGTATTTGGTGATATTCCAAAAGAGAATGAAAAGCCAAATCCATTTGCAATTTTAGTTAGTTTAAAGAATAAGGGGTAAATCCATGGCTGTTCAACAGAATCGTAAAACTCGTGCAAAACGTGGTATGCGTCGTTCACATGATGCATTAACTGTTGCTAATATCTCAGTTGATGAATCAGGTAAAACACATTTACGTCATCACGTAACCGCTGATGGTTATTATCGTGGTCGTAAAGTGATTTCTAAATAATTACTGCGAATTTAGAAATCCTCAGGTGACATTTTGGATAATCTAACCATCGCGTTAGATGCTATGAGCGGGGACTTCGGTCCTCGTATTGTTGTTCCTGCTGCAATACAAGCATTAAATCGTTATCCAAATCTTTCTATTTTTCTGGTAGGTAATCTAACAGAAATAAGCTCCTTTTTGTCTAAAGAAAACACCAAACTTATTGCACAGTATCAAAATGATGGTCGATTGGTATTGATAGAATCAACCACTGTGATTACGAATGACATGAAACCCTCTTACGCAATTCGTCATAGTCAAGGCTCTTCAATGAGAATCGCATTGGAACTTGTCAAAGATAACTCTGCTCAGGCATGTGTTAGTGCGGGTAATACGGGCGCTTTGATGGGGTTGTCTAAACTATTATTACATTCTCTAACCGGTATTGACCGTCCCGCTCTGGTTGCGACTATACCAGCATTAAATAATCATGATACAGTCGTTTTGGATCTTGGCGCTAACGCTGAATGTGATAGTGATATGTTAGTACAATTTGCGATAATGGGTGAGATTCTTGCCAAAACCGTACTTAAGATCGAAACTCCACGAGTTGCATTACTTAACATTGGTGAAGAGGATATTAAAGGATTAGATAAAATTCGTGCAGCAGCGGCAGTTTTAAAATCGAATGAACAAATTAATTATATCGGTTATTTAGAAGGCAATGATCTTTTAACTGGTAAAACCGATGTATTAGTCTGTGATGGATTTGTGGGTAATGTAACATTAAAAACGGTAGAAGGCTTAATCAAAATTTTTATGTCTTCGCTCAAATTATCCTTAAATCATAATTCATTTTTAATGAAATTACTGAGCAAATGGATACAAAGAAAGATTGCAAAAAATTTTTGTTATTTGGATCCTGGGCGATATAATGGAGCCTGTTTACTTGGACTTCAAAGTATTGTGATTAAAAGTCACGGTAGTGCCAATCAAAAATCTTTTTTTGCAGCAATAGAACAAGCTATTTTGGCTATACAAACAAATATACCAGAGAAGATTGCAACCAGTCTTTCTTCCGCACTACCTAAGAGCGAATAATTAGATGTATACAAAGATATTAGGAACAGGAAGTTATCTTCCAAAACAGATACGAACCAACGCAGATCTTGAAAAAATGGTTGATACTAGTGATGAATGGATTACGACACGCACTGGCATCAAAGAAAGGCGTATTGCCGCTCCAGATGAAACTGTAACAACAATGGCCTATGAAGCTGCAATTAATGCTATTGACATGGCAGGTATCGATAAAAATGATATCGGTTTGATCATTGTTGCAACAGCAACTTCAGTGAATGCTTTTCCAAGTTCTGCAACTGAACTACAAGCTAAACTTGAAATAGGTGATGTGATTGCCTTTGATGTTTCGGCTGCATGTTCAGGATTTGTTTATGCGTTAGATATTGCGGATAAATATGTAAAAAGTGGTGCGATCAAATATGCTTTAGTAGTGGGGTCTGACATGTTAACACGTGGTGTTGATCCGGATGATCGTGGCACTATTATTATTTTTGGTGATGGAGCAGGTGCTGTTGTTGTAGGCGCATCTGAAGAGCCTGGTATTATTGCTTCACATTTACATGCCGATGGACGTTACGGGGATCTATTAAAATATCCTTATGTTGATCGCCGTGATATGAATGATCCTGTTTATATGACGATGCATGGTAATGAAGTGTTTAAAATAGCAGTTAAAGAACTCTCAAATTTAGTTGATGAGCTTTTAACTGAAAATGCTTTTAATAAAGCCGATTTAGATTGGTTGGTGCCTCACCAAGCAAATTTAAGAATTATTTCAGCGACAGCTAAACGATTAGATATGGATATGAGTAAAGTCATTGTAACGTTGGATAAACAAGGAAATACTTCAGCTGCATCGGTACCTTGTGCATTAGATGCAGGTGTCCGAGATGGACGCATTCAACGTGGCCAATTAATTCTATTAGAGGCATTTGGTGGCGGTTTTGTATGGGGCTCTGCGCTCATTAGATTTTAACTAATCAATTATTTTTATGTGATCAAGGATTTTAAAATGACCAAATTTGCAATGGTATTTCCAGGACAAGGTTCACAAGCGGTAGGTATGCTAAAAGATCTTGCTGATAATTATCCAATTGTGAAATCAACTTTTGATGAAGCTTCACAGGTATTAGGCTATGACTTATGGACACTTGTACAAGATGGTCCAGTAGAAGAATTAAATAAAACTTGGCAAACACAACCTGCGTTACTTGCTGCATCTGTAGCAATTTATCGGGTATGGCAGAATGTAAATGGTGCACAACCAGATTTTATGGCAGGCCATAGTTTAGGTGAATATTCAGCATTAGTTTGTGCAGGTGTTATTGATTTTAAAGATGCTATCAAATTAGTCGAACTACGCGGACAACTTATGCAAGAAGCCGTACCAACAGGTACAGGCGCAATGTATGCAATCATTGGACTTGATAATGAATCAATTCGTAAAGCATGTGAACAAGCCGCTCAAGGTCAAATTGTTGCACCTGTTAATTTCAACTCACCGGGTCAAGTTGTTATTGCTGGTAATAAAGAAGCGGTTGAACGTGCTGGTGCTTTATGTAAAGAAGCAGGTGCTAAACGCGCATTACCTCTTGCCGTGAGTGTTCCTTCACATTGTGCATTGATGAAACCGGCAGCAGATAAATTAGCAATAGCATTAGAAAACATTACTTTTAATACGCCAAAATTTGCAGTAATTAATAATGTCGATGTTAAAGTTGAATCATCTGCAGATCAAATTAAAGCAGCGCTTATTGCTCAGCTTTATAGTCCTGTTCGATGGACTGAAACAGTTGAAGAAATGGCAAAACAAGGTATAACCCTTTTAGTTGAAATGGGACCAGGTAAAGTATTAACAGGATTGACTAAACGTATTGTTGATTCATTGTCTGCTAGTGCAGTCAATGATAAAGCTTCATTAGATGTTGCGTTAGAAAATACTAAATAAAAATTTAAAAGAGGTAGTTATGAACCTATCAGGAAAAATTGCTTTAGTTACAGGTGCCAGCCGCGGAATAGGTAAAGCGATTGCAGAAAAATTAGTTGCATGTGGTGCAACAGTTATTGGTACAGCAACAACGGAAAAAGGTGCTGAAGCAATAAGCCAATATTTAGGCTCACACGGTAAAGGTTATGCTTTGAATGTGACAGATGAAGCATCAATTGAATCGGTTATTGGTGCAATTAAAACGGAATTTGGTGATATTGATATTTTGGTTAATAATGCAGGTATTACCCGTGATAATTTATTAATGAGAATGAAAGAAGATGAATGGCAAGATATTTTGAATACCAATTTAACTTCTGTGTTTCGTCTCTCAAAAGCCTTAATGCGAACTATGATGAAAAAGCGTTATGGCAGAATTATTACTATCGGTTCAGTTGTGGGAACGATGGGTAACGCCGGTCAAGCGAATTATGCGGCAGCAAAAGCAGGTTTAATTGGTTTTAGTAAATCATTAGCTCGTGAAGTCGCATCACGAGGAATTACAGTCAATGTTGTTGCGCCAGGCTTTATCGCAACAGATATGACAGAAGCACTTACTGATGATCAGAAAGCGTTAACATTAGCACAAGTCCCTACAGGGCGTTTAGGTGAACCCGCTGAAATTGCAAGTGCTGTGGCATTTTTGGCATCTGATGAAGCTTCTTACATCACGGGTGAAACTTTGCATGTCAATGGTGGCATGTATATGGTGTAATTGATTGGAATAGTGTAAAATAAGTTAATATTTTGACGATTCGAACAAAAATTAAGCAATTGGGTTGAAAAATGATTTGCATCTTTTTCAACATTTTATAAACTTACATTCACCGCCACTTTCGGCGATTTTTATAGGAAAAAAAAGAGTATGAGCACTATTGAAGAGCGAGTTAAAAGTATTATTGTTGAGCAACTTGGTGTGAAAGAAGACGAAGTAAAAAATGAATCTTCTTTTGTAGAAGATCTTGGCGCTGACTCTCTTGATACTGTTGAACTAGTTATGGCTTTAGAAGAAGAATTCGATACAGAAATTCCTGACGAAGAAGCTGAAAAAATCACAACTGTTCAATCAGCAATTGATTATATTACTGCAAATCAATAATTTTAGCTGAGTTTTCATAATAGGCGGTCAACTGATCGCCTAGTTTATATTTATGTCTTTAACTTGTTGAAGTATATCAACTTGATGTTTATTATTAGAAAACTCAAAGTAAAAATTTCATTGATTCAAATTTCATCTCAATCCTTTTCTGGAGGACAATGTGTCTAAACGCAGAGTTGTTGTTACTGGAATGGGCATGATATCTCCAGTTGGTAATACAGTTGAATCCACATGGCAAGCTTTATTAGCAGGTCAAAGTGGTGTTGAACTCATCGAACATTTTGATACAGCCCCTTTTGCAACGCGCTTCGCAGCGATGGTTAAAAACTTTAATGGCGAAGATTATAATATTTCACGTAAAGATGCACGTAAAATGGATTATTTTATCCAATATGGCATAGCCGCTGGTATTCAAGCAATGCAAGATGCTGGCATCGAAATTACGGAAGAAAATTCAGAACGTATTGGCTGCGCTATTGGTTCAGGTATTGGTGGACTTGGATTAATTGAGGAAAATCACAGTGCGCTAATTAATGGCGGACCACGTAAAATTAGCCCATTTTTTGTTCCATCAACCATCGTTAATATGATTGCTGGTCATTTATCTATTATTTATGGATTAAAAGGACCGAGTATTACTATAGCTACCGCTTGTTCTTCTGGCGTTCATAATATCGGACATGCAGCAAGAATGATTGCTTATGGTGATGCAGACGGCATGCTTGCCGGTGGTGGCGAAAAAGCGAGTACACCGCTTGGTATTGGTGGTTTTGGTGCAGCACGTGCATTATCAACCAATAATGACAATCCTAAAGCGGCGAGTCGACCTTGGGATAAAGACCGTGATGGTTTTGTACTTGGCGACGGTGCAGGAATCATGTTTTTAGAAGAGTATGAGCATGCTAAAAAACGTGGTGCTAAAATTTATGCTGAAGTTGTCGGTTTTGGAATGAGCGGCGATGCTTACCATATGACTTCACCTCCAGAAGATGGTAGTGGTGCAGCTTTAGCGATGAAATGTGCAATTCGTGATGCAGGTATTACACCTAATCAAGTTGGTTATATCAATGCGCATGGGACATCGACTCCTGCAGGTGATAAAGCTGAAACTCAAGCAGTAAAAAGTATTTTTAAAGAAAATTCAAGCAAAGTTATGGTCAGTTCAACAAAATCAATGATTGGTCATTTACTCGGTGCAGCTGGTGCTGTTGAATCAATCTTTACTGTACTTGCATTACGTGATCAAGCTGTACCGCCAACAATTAATTTAGATAATCCTGATGAAGGATGTGATCTCGATTATGTTCCTCATACAGCTCGTCAAGTTAAGAATTTAGAGTATGCACTGTGTAACTCGTTTGGTTTCGGTGGAACGAATGGTTCAGTGTTATTCAAAAAAATCTAATTTCTTATTCTAAATTATTCGTCGGTAATTTTTATTATCGACGAAAGCCTTCCTGAAAATTATTTTAGATGTGTTAAATCTTATCGACAAAGAGAATAAGAATATTTATATAGCTTGTGTTATAATCTTATATAAATTTTAAAGCATTATCATTACTGGAAATTATGGCAGAACCACAATTTATTCATCTCCATTTGCATAGCGATTTTTCTATGGTTGACGGAATTGCGAAAGTAGGCACATTAGTAAATGAGGTGAGCAAGTTACAGATGCCAGCCTTTGCGATTACCGATTTTACTAATTTATGTGGTCTTGTAAAATTTTATGGCACAGCAATGTCAAAAGGCATCAAACCTATTATTGGTGCTGATCTTGCTATAAAAAATCCACAAATGCCAGATGATATTTTTCGGTTAACTTTACTTGCAGCCAATAATGATGGATATAAAAATCTTACCTTACTGATTTCCAAAGCTTATGAAAGAGGTTACATCGGTGATATTCCGGTTGTTGATCAAGAATGGTTAACAGAGTATCGATCTGGATTAATTGTTTTAGCGGGTCGTGAAAGTGATATTGGTATCGGAATCATTCGCAATAATCAATCAATTATTGATAATGCTATTCAATTTTATTGTGAAAACTTTCCAGATCATTTTTACTTTGAATTAGTACGTACCAAACGTGTTAATGAAGAACTATTTATTCATAGTGCGGTTAAACTTGCAGAACAATATGCATTACCTGTTGTGGCAACTAATGATGTAAGATTTTTGGTTCCTTCTGATTTTGAAGCTCACGAAATTCGGGTTGCTATTCACGATGGTAATACCCTTGAAGATCCTAATAGACCCAAACACTACTCAGCTGAACAATATTTACGTTCAGAACAAGAAATGTGCGAACTGTTTTCTGACATTCCAGAAGCATTAGAAAATAGTGTTGAAATAGCCAAACGTTGTAATGTGTCGATTCGATTAGGGGAGTATTTTTTACCTAAGTTCCCAACAGGGAATATGTCTACAGAAGATTTTTTAGTTCACAAATCACGTGAAGGTTTGGAAGAAAGATTAGAACTTTTATTTCCTGATCCTAACGTTAGACAACAAAAACGACCAGAATATGATGAACGTTTAGAAACCGAATTAAACGTAATCAACCAAATGGGGTTTCCTGGCTATTTCCTGATCGTTATGGAATTTATTCAATGGTCTAAAGATAATGATATTCCTGTCGGTCCGGGTCGTGGTTCAGGGGCTGGTTCTCTTGTTGCTTATGCACTGAAAATTACGGATTTGGATCCGTTAGCCTTTGACTTACTTTTTGAACGTTTTTTAAATCCTGAACGGGTATCAATGCCAGATTTTGATGTTGATTTCTGTATGGAAAAACGTGATTTAGTGATTGATCATGTTGCTGACATGTACGGTCGAGATGCAGTTTCACAAATTATTACATTTGGTACAATGGCTGCTAAAGCCGTTATACGCGATGTGGGACGAGTGCTGGGACACCCTTATGGATTTGTTGATCGTATCGCAAAGCTCATACCTCTTGACCCCGGAATGACCCTTGCAAAAGCGTTTGAACTCGAGCCTCAATTGCAAGAAATTTATGACAATAATGAAGATGTAAAATCATTAATTGATATTGCCAGACAATTAGAAGGAGTGACTCGAAACGCCGGTAAACACGCCGGAGGGGTCGTGATTTCACCAACTAAAATTACAGATTTTTCGCCTATCTATTGTGATTCTGAAGGTCATCATCCCGTTACACAATTTGATAAAAATGATGTTGAATATGCAGGACTGGTCAAATTCGACTTTTTAGGATTACGTACGTTAACCATTATTGATTGGGCAATCAAAATGATTAATGAGCGTCAGGCAAGAGAAGGTCTAGAAGCGGTTGATATTACACGCATTCCTCTTGATGATCAGAAATCGTTTGATTTACTGTTAAATGCAGAAACGACTGCTGTTTTCCAGCTTGAATCGCGTGGTATGAAAGATCTCATAAGACGTTTAAAGCCCGACTGCTTTGAAGATATGATTGCATTAGTCGCATTATTCCGACCAGGGCCTCTACAATCAGGAATGGTGGATAATTTTATCGATCGTAAACATGGTCGTGAAGAGGTGTCTTATCCCGATATTAATCATCAGCACGAATCCTTGAAGCCTATATTAGAACCAACTTATGGCATTATTCTCTATCAAGAACAGGTCATGCAAATAGCACAAACGTTATCTGGTTATACCTTAGGTGGTGCGGATTTATTACGTCGAGCTATGGGTAAGAAAAAGCCAGAAGAAATGGCTAAGCAACGTTCTGTATTTAAAGAAGGCGCTGAAAAGCAGGGCGTAGATGGAGAACTGGCTATGAGGATTTTTGATTTAGTTGAAAAATTCGCAGGTTATGGTTTTAACAAATCGCATTCGGCTGCTTATGCACTTGTTTCTTATCAAACTCTCTGGCTAAAAACACACTATCCTGCAGAGTTTATGGCGGCAGTTATGACGGCTGATATGGACAATACCGATAAAATCGTGGGTCTGGTCGATGAATGCCTACGCATGGGACTCAAAATTAATCCGCCGGATATTAACAGTGGGTTGTATCATTTTCATGTGAATGAAAAAGGTGAAATTGTTTACGGTATTGGTGCAATAAAAGGTGTGGGCGAAGGTCCGATTGAGGCGATAGTTGAAGCGCGCAATAGTGGTGGATATTTCAAAAATATTTTTGAATTATGTGCACGAACAGATATGAAAAAAATTAACCGTCGTGTTTTAGAAAAACTCACCATGGCTGGCGCTTTTGATAAATTAGGTCCACATCGAGCAGCGATTTTAAATAGTATTAACGACGCTATGCAAGCGGCGGATCAATATGCTAAAGCACAAGATATTGGTCAAGAAGATATGTTTGGTGTATTAGCTGAAGAACCAGAACAAGTTGAACATGCTTATGCAGCTGTTCCAGAACTGCCAGAACAAGTTTTGCTTGATGGTGAACGTGATACTTTAGGGCTTTATTTAACGGGGCATCCGGTTACACAATACCTGAAGGAGTTAAATCGTTATGCTGGAGGTTTACGGATAAGTGAAGCTTCTCCAACGGGTTGGGGAAAAATGGCCACTTTTGCTGGTATTGTTGTTGATGCTAGAGTTCGCATTACTAAAAAAGGGAACAAAATCGGTTTATTTACGTTGGATGATCGCTCAGGTCGTATTGACGGTATGCTTTTTACTGATGCACTGGAAAAATTTGAGCATTTATTGGTTAAAGATAAAATTTTGATCGTCACAGGTCAAGTCAGTCATGATGATTTTAATGGTGGATTCAAAATGACGGTACGTGATATGGTTGACTTGAAGGATGCCCGAGCGAAGTATGTTAAAGGTTTGGCGGTGACATTAACTGACAGTGAAGCTGATAGAGCAATGTTGCAGCGTCTACAACAACTATTTGAACCCTATCGACATGGTAGTGTACCTGTAAATCTTTACTATCATAGGGATGACTCGATCGTTAGAATACAATTCGGTACAACTTGGCGAGTTATTCCTGAGGATGCTTTGATTGTAGAGCTTAAAACCTTGCTAGGTAATGATCGTATTGAATTTGAATTTTAGTAAATTAATATAAAATTATTCCTATTAAGTAAAATAAAGGAATATAGCAAATCTACATTTAAGGATAAAAATAAGTTGTTCTTTTTTATATCCCAGTCGATAACTGATAAATGTAGATGACTTTAATTAGTATTACATAGTAAAATTGACTTAATTTTATTTTAAGAATTAGTCTTTATACTATATTAAATAATGTATTTATTACAAATACAAAATAAATTAAGAGGCAATCATAAGCGTTATGAACAATTTTTTGGAATTTGAAAAGCCGATAGCGGAATTAGAAGCAAAAATTAATTCCTTAAAGAATATTGATTCACAACAAGTTGAATTAGATATCAATTTAGACAAAGAGATTAAACAGCTAAATAAAAAAAGTCGAGAGTTAACAAAAAAAATATTTGCAAATTTATCTCCATGGGAAATCGCACAATTAGCCAGACATCCAAATAGACCCTATACACTAGATTATATCAAAGAAATTTTTACTGATTTTGATGAGTTAGCAGGTGATCGTGCTTATGCTGATGATAAAGCAATCGTCGGTGGTATTGCTCGTATTGATGATCGACCAGTTATGGTAATTGGTCATCAAAAAGGTCGTGAAACAAAACAGAAAATATATCGTAACTTTGGTATGCCTGCACCTGAAGGTTATCGAAAAGCATTACGTTTAATGCAATTAGCTGAACGTTTTAAATTACCTATTATTACTTTTATTGATACGCCGGGAGCATATCCTGGTATTGGTGCCGAAGAGCGAGGACAAGCTGAAGCAATAGCTAGAAATTTACGCGAAATGTCTCGTCTTAACGTTCCAACTATTTGTACTGTTATTGGTGAAGGCGGTTCTGGTGGAGCACTCGCGATTGGTGTTGCTGATAAAGTGAACATGTTGCAGTACAGTACTTATTCGGTTATTTCTCCTGAAGGGTGTGCATCTATTTTGTGGAAAAGTGCTGATAAAGCTCCTGTTGCTGCTGAAGCAATGAATATGACAGCTGATAAATTACTTAAATTAGATCTAATTGATTCAATAATTCCTGAACCACTAGGTGGTGCTCATCGTGATTATTTTGCGGTATCCGATTCTTTGAAAAAACAGTTAATTAATGATCTTAATGAACTTGAAGAAATGGATTTATCCGTACTGCTTGAAAGAAGATTTCAACGCCTTATGAACTATGGTTATGCAAGATAGCCTTATTGGAATACTATTATTATGGAAAAAAAGACGGGTTTAAAACGTATAATTAATGCAACAAAGTACTCTTTTAAAGGGTTTAAATCAGCGATCAAATATGAAACCGCATTTCGTCAAGAATTATTGTTGTTGATTGTGGCTTATATTGTGGTCATGCTAATTGATTTCACGATATATGAACGTATTTTATTATTAGGTTCTATTGGTGTTGTGATGATTGTTGAGCTTATCAACAGTGCCATTGAATGTGTGGTAGATAGAATCGGTAGTGAAAGACACGAATTATCGGGTCGTGCTAAGGATTATGGATCTGCAGCCGTGTTTTTATCGTTATTATTAACGGTAATTTTATGGATTTACTTATTTTCCTGCCACTTTTTTCCCTAAATTCTTTCTAACTCATTGACAATTTGAATGATAATAGTGCGAGTGAAATACTCGCATTTCATTCTTTTTTATTCCGATACTAGCTCTTTAATGGTGAAGTTGCCTGTTTTTTCTGTATCCAGCTTCTCTTTTAACCATGGCATGATCGATTGCATTTGCTCATGTAGCTTCCAAGGCGGATTAATTACAATCATACCGGATGCTGTCATTCCTTTCTGATTATTGTCAGGTTTTAGAGCAAGCTCAAACTGTGAAATTCGCTTAATTCCTAAATTTACAATTCCATCAATCATCCTTTGGGTCTGTGTTCGTGATACGACAGGATACCAGATAAGATAAACACCAGTCGCAAAACGTTTATACGCTTCATTTATCGCCGTTGGAATTTTTTGATAATCATCTTTGATCTCATATGAAGGATCAATTAATATCAGTCCTCGGCGTGATTCGGGAGGTAATTTTGATTTTAATTGTGCAAAGCCATCTTCACGTAATACTCTTGCGCGTTTATCCTTATTAAATTCCTGCCTTAACAAAGGATAGTCTGTTGGATGTAATTCGGTAAGATTAAGTTTATCTTGTTCCCGAAGTAGCTGTTTAGCAATGAGCGGTGAACCAGGATAATACTTTAAAGTATCAAATGGATTGTAGCGCTGAAGAATTGATAGATAAGTATCAAGTTGTTTTGGAAGATCCGGTTGTTGCCATAATAAATTAATCCCAGATAAATATTCTCCCGTTTTCTCAGCATGTTCACTTTTTAATAAATATCGCCCCGCACCACTGTGAGTATCCAGATATAAAAAAGGTTTTTCTTTTTCCTTTAACGATTCAATACATAGTGTTAATACAATATGTTTTAAAACATCTGCATGATTACCTGCATGGTAGCTATGACGATAACTTAACATTAAAAATTTAGCCTCATTTGTTTATTATTTTGCATGTGAAATAGATAAAGCTTAATAAAGTAGGCAAGTCATTTTCATTAATTTTCAATTAAAGTTGAATACTGATGTTATCATCAGAAATTGATAGCCATATAAACTATATTTTGCGATATCGGTGTAACCTAAATATAAGGAGAATGAGTATTATAAGTCAGAAAGGGATTTTTTCAACTTTGTAGCCTTAAAGTGTATATGGCAAGAGATTATAGGTAACGTATTCTCGTCATCTCACATTTAGGACAACATTTTTTGTTTAAGTTGTGTACCACATTTGCGACATAAATAATTTATATTATTGTGCTGAACTTTATTGTGTCTAATCTTTGTTAATTGATGCTCCTGACACTCACAATAGTATAAATAAAAGTCTCGTTTAACATCGAAATTATGAGTTGTTTTAGGCATTTTACCTAGGATATTTGACATAACATATTGCCATTCTTTGCCATGAGGCTTTACGTTGCCAAATTTTTTAAAAACAATTAGGTGCGCTAACTCATGGGGCACAACTTCTTCAATAAATACTTGTCCATTGTCGGCAAGCATTATTGAATTCAATTGGATTTCCCAACGCATTAGAAAAGCACTTCCTGCCACACTTCCTTTAGGTTTATAAATTATTTTAGGTTCGGTAAATTGCATATTTAGCAATTGATTAGCTTGCGCTAAGTTTTTTCTTAGGCAAGCTATAACTTGGTTGTGCAAATTTATGGGGATACGTTTAAAGTCCTGCTGCATCTCGTAATTGAGCCGCTTTATCTGTTTGTTCCCAAGGAAAAATATCTCGTCCAAAGTGACCATAACTTGCTGTTTTTTGATAAATTGGTTGAATTAAATTTAGCATTTTAATCAGTCCATAAGGTCTTAAATCAAAAAATTCCTTAATTAATGCAACAATTTTATCATGCGCAATTTTTTCCGTGCCAAATGTATTAACATAAATTGAAGTCGGATTAGCAATACCAATTGCATAAGATAGTTGTAATTCACATCTATCAGCTAATCCAGCAGCAACAATATTTTTTGCAACATAACGAGCAGCATAAGCAGCCGAACGGTCAACTTTTGATGGATCTTTACCAGAAAAAGCCCCACCACCATGACGAGCTGCTCCACCATAAGTATCCACAATTATTTTACGTCCGGTTAACCCACAATCCCCCATAGGTCCGCCAATAACAAAACGCCCAGTTGGATTGATGAAATATTTAGTTCGGGAAGTTAACCACTCAGCTGGTAAGGTTGGTTTGATGATCTCCTCCATTACCGCTTCATGTAATGCATTTTGTTCAATATCTTCTGCATGTTGAGTGGATAAAACAATCGTATCAACACCTTTAATTATGCCATTTTCATAAATTAATGTTACTTGGCTTTTGGCATCAGGTCTTAACCATGGAAGTATTCCTTTTTTTCTAACTTCAGCTTGGCGATGCATAAGCTCATGAGCATAACTGATTGCTGCTGGCATAAAGTTTGGCATTTCATTGGTTGCGTAGCCAAACATTATCCCCTGATCACCTGCTCCTTGCTGTAAAGGATCTTCACGATCTACACCTTGGTTAATATCGGGTGATTGTTTTCCAATTGCATTTAAAACAGCACAAGAATTAGCATCAAATCCCATTTCTGAACTGGTATATCCAATATCACTAATTGTTTTTCGGGTTAACTCTTCTATATCTACCCATGCTGAGGTTGTAATCTCGCCACCAACAAGTGCCATACCTGTTTTTACATAGGTTTCACATGCAACACGAGCTTTAGGATCTTGCTTTAAAATAGCATCAAGTACCGCATCTGAGATTTGATCGGCAATTTTATCTGGATGACCTTCTGAAACTGATTCAGAAGTGAATAGAAATTCTGACATTCAATACCTTCTTAAATTTATTCGTACGAATAACATATAAATTCAAAATAGCGCTCATTTTAGCAGTTTTACCATCTAGACGTCTAGTTAAAAAATTTTTCTAATAGTGTCTTTTCATCAATGGCAGGTAATAAAATAACTTGCATTAATTTTTAATCAATTTACGATAGTTTGCGTTTTTACCTATCAATTAGCTAAACATCTACAGAAATATGAAAATAAAAAATACAACTCCTACAGTGCTAGTCTTTGATTCCGGTATTGGTGGATTATCGGTATATGACGCCATTTACAAGAAGATGCCTAATCTACATTACATTTATGCATTTGATAATGAAATGTTTCCTTACGGCGATAAGTCATCCGAATTTCTTATTGATAGGGTCACGTCAATTATTGGACATATTTCGAAACATTATTTTATTGACATAGCTGTTATTGCATGTAATACAGCAAGTACTATCTGTTTACCGAGTTTAAGATCCCAATTTTCTTTTCCTATTGTAGGTGTTGTTCCTGCTATTAAACCAGCTTGCCAAATTACCCAAAACAAATGTATCGGACTGCTGGCAACAAAGGCAACCATTGAACGCGCTTATACAACAAATCTCATTCAAGAATTTGCAACGGACTGTACAGTTAAACTACTTGGCTTATCTGAGCTTGCATTTATTGCAGAAAATAAATTGCAAGGTGTTACTGTCGATATAAATCAATTACAAACTTTACTTGCGCCGTGGCTTTCTGAACCTGTTATACCAGATACTATTGTATTAGGTTGTACTCACTATCCATTTATCAAAGAAGAGTTACAAATAATTTTTCCTAATGCGACATTTATTGATTCAGGAAATGCTATTGCTACTCGTGTCTATAATTTACTTAACGAACAATTTGATTTAAATGCAGAAAACAAGAGTGCTAAGGAAAATATTGTAATGAGTACCAACTATAACCAATATGTTGAAAAATTAACTGACAAATTAACTAAATATAAACTTAATAAATATCAATACATTAATATTTAGCGTGTTTAAACCTTACTCGAATAGAGCAAAGATCTGCTTTTTTTGCTTGTAAAAAAAAATGAAGTGCCTATAATGCGCATCCACTGACACGGCGTCAGCGAAAGCAGGCGGAACAAGAGGTTAGTGAG
>NZ_JAFNNQ010000091.1:0-64577 GCF_026536675.1 Gilliamella sp. B2717
GAGCAGCGGACTTTTAATCCGTTTGTCGAGCGTTCGAATCGCTCACGACCCACCACTTTCTCTCTTTCAAAATCAAATTAGCAATCAATTGAATTTAACAAATCTTAGTGATCATATTTATCGGAAATAATATTAAACCATTATTCTGTTAAGCTTAAAAGATGGGTTAACACAACAAAAGGGTTAAAAAATTATGTTCATTTGTTAAATTTTCTCGATTTTAAAGCAATCTATTTTACAGCCTATCTATAGGATAGGGTAAATACAGAGACCTCCTTTTAATTAAATATACTCAAACCGCAATCCATTTAAACAACCATTGAATAACGCTTAATTTCAGTTAGATTTTAATATTCTTTGTCGCAATATTTTTATAAAACAGAAAATAAGTTGTAAATGTAAATAATAATCATTATCATATTTATTGTTGCTTTAACTTTAGCCAACTGAAACAAATTATAATAAAACGATAAAAGATAGGAAAAACAATGAAATTAAGTCATCAATTCGCTATTTTGGGGCTAATAAGTACAGCACCCTTTGTTAGCGCTCAAGATAAAATAGACGATGTTGCAAACATCGAAACAATGAAGGTTGTTGCCAACATTACCGATATCAATGACCAGCGAATAAAAAAATCATCAACCGCGACAAAAATGCCATTTGATATTAAAGATATACCCCAATCCATTAATTCCGTTAACATTGATCAAGAAAAAATTTTTGGACAAAATGATTTAAGTGTAATCGTCAATAAATTACCCGGTGTTGATACTACTTATGATATGCGGGATGAAGGCATAAAAATACGCGGTTTTTCCGCAAGTTCTGGCGATATTTATCGGGATGGTGTCCGTGCAAGTGGGCAAGTTAGGCAAAGTACAGCCAATATTGAACGCGTGGAAATATTAAAAGGTCCCGCTTCGGTACTCTATGGTCGTGGTTCTGGTGGGGGAATGATAAACATGATTAGTAAACAAGCTAATTTTGATTCACCTACTGTTTTAAGCTTACGTAGTGGTTCATGGGATAAATATGGCGGTATGGTCGATATTAATCATGTTGTCGATGAGAAACTAGCGATCCGAATGACAGTTGATCACCAATCAGAAAAAAGTTTTCGCAAAGGAATTAAACAAAGAGACACCATGGTATCGCCAAGTATACTCTATGATAATTTAGACGGGTTTAATTGGTTAGTACAATATACTCATGATCACTTATGGCGTAAACCAGACCGAGGACCAGCTTACTATAATTTACCAAAAGGGGTTTCAATTAAAACAACCTATGCGCATCCTGATGATTACGTAAAAGATAATTTTAAATCATTACGTTCGGTGATAGGTTTTGAATTTAATGATGATTGGTCACTAAAATTAACTAACCTTTATCGTCAAGCGAGTCAAAATTTTGACCATATTTATGGTGGTGATTATTGTCATTTAAATGGCAAAACAAATAGTGGAAAAACGTGTAACTATGCAGGAAAACTACAATTTCGACGAGCTTGGCAAGAAACAGATAATAAAATCTATAGTAATACACTCGATGTAATAGGCAAATTTACTACAGCAAGTATCGGTCATGATATGTTAGTCGGCATTGAATATAATATTGAAAAACGTCAACCTAGATTAGCATTAACGAGTGTTTACCCTGAAGTCGTTGATCCTTACCATCCACACTGGAATTCTAAAAAACCACATTACAATAAGCTAAATACTAAAACGAATCATAAAGCGACTTCAAAAGGGATTTATTGGCAAGATTTAATGAGTTTTACATCACAGTGGAAATTATTGATGGGCTTACGCTATGACAATTACGAATTTGCATCAGATGATAAAATTAAACATCAAAGCCGTTCATATAATGGTCACTCGTTAAGCCCTCGAATCGGTTTAATTTGGCAACCTATCGAATCGCAAAGTTTTTATGCTTCCTATAGTAAAAATTTTGCACCTTATGGTGGACGAGGACTGATTACCATTTCAACAGACTCGAAAACGGTTTACGATAATAAACCACAATATTCAAGGCAATATGAAATAGGCGTAAAAAGTGATTGGTTAAATGATAAATTATCTTCTCAAATTGCACTTTATAATCTTGAATTATACAACGTTCGTTATCAACCCGATGCGGTGAACGATCCTTATAATTGGCAGGTAAAAGGCAGTGACCGTAGTCAAGGTATCGAGCTAAGTATCATCGGACAATTAACACCAAAATGGTACATTAACAGCGGTATTGGTTATCAGCAAGCTAAAGTTCATAAAGATAAAAAAATGCCAGTTAATCAAGGAAAATATTTGCCCAATACATCTAAGCATAGCGGTTACTTAAATATACGTTATTTGCCTTATAACAATTGGTTTACTGAAGTTGAGGTTAATTATAAGGGATCAATGTTTAATGATGATAAAAATCAATTAAAACGTCCTGGGTATGTTGTATGGAATGCTGCAATAGGGTATCAATCTTCTTCTTTTGAAATGACTTTTGCAGTAACAAATTTATTAGGAAAAGAATATTGGCGTTCAAGTAGTATGCCTGGCACGCCTAGAGCTGTATTGTTAACTGCAAGTTATAAATTATAACCAATGAAGAAATAAAAGCGGAATGAAATAAAAATCCTATATTGAATAATTGATGATAATATTTGTCTGATTAGTATATCAATCCGCTTATTATTTGAATATTAACAATATTTCAATTCATAAACATTATTATTTATAAAAAAGCATGGTGAAATAAATGAATAATTTGTAGACTATGCCTATCATTTGTTTTTTGGCTCCTATCTTATCTATGAATTTATTAAAATCTTTAGCCACTGTAAGTTCAATGACAATGGTATCTCGAGTTTTAGGCTTTGTTCGAGATGCAATAATTGCACGTTTTTTTGGTGCAGGAATGGCTACCGATGCGTTTTTTGTGGCTTTTAAACTTCCTAATTTATTGAGACGAATATTTGCTGAAGGGGCTTTTTCACAAGCATTTGTCCCCATTTTGGCTGAATACAAAAATCAACAAGGGATCGAGGCAACACGGACTTTTATTGCGTATGTTGCCGGTCTATTAACATTAGTATTGGCTATTGTTACGTTAATTGGGGTAATGACTGCACCTTTTATCATTATGCTGACAGCGCCAGGTTTTATGCAAGAATCTATCGACAAATTTGAACTTGCAACCATCATGCTTCGCATCACTTTCCCCTATATCTTTTTTATTTCACTTGCTTCATTAGTTGGTGCCGTACTTAATACGTGGAATCGCTTTTCGGTTCCTGCTTTCGTGCCGACATTGCTTAATATTAGCATGATTGTATTTACGCTATTTTTAACGCCTTATTTTAATCCACCGGTGCTGGCATTAGCGGTATCTGTCGTAGTCGGCGGCATTTTACAATTGCTTTATCAACTTCCGACTTTAAAAAAGATAGGTATGCTAGTGCTACCTCGTATCAATTTAAAAGATAGTGGTGTATGGCGAGTGTTGAAACAAATGGGGCCTGCAATTTTAGGGGTATCCGTTGGGCAAATATCTCTAATCATTAATACGATTTTTGCTTCTTTCTTAATTTCGGGATCGGTTTCATGGATGTATTATGCTGACCGATTAATGGAGTTCCCAGCTGGCGTACTGGGTGTTGCATTGGGTACCATTTTATTGCCGTCATTAGCTAAAAGCTTTTCAAATGGTGATCATAAACAATATTCGGAATTATTAGATTGGGGATTACGTCTCTGTTTTTTATTGGCTTTGCCAAGCACAGTCGCATTAGGTGTAATTTCTCGTCCACTTATCTCAACACTCTTTGAATATGGACAATTTACAATAAATGACACATTAATGACACAACGTGCTTTAATAGCTTATTCTATCGGTTTACTTGGACTTATTCTAATCAAAGTTTTGGCACCCGCTTTCTATTCCAGACAAGATATTAAGACACCTGTCAAAATTGCGATTGTCACATTAATTTTAACGCAACTAATGAATATGGTTTTTATTGGTCCACTACAACATGCTGGTCTTTCGTTATCAATTGGGCTGGCAGCATGTTTTAATGCTGGATTATTATTTTGGCAATTACGTAAAAAGGAACTTTATCAACCACAGCCAGGTTGGGGTAAATTTTTAATTAAAATTGTGATAGCGGTACTGTTAATGTCATTAGTATTATGGTTTGGATCGAAATTATTACCAGATTGGTCAACGGGTTCAATGTTAATGCGAATAAGTCGTTTATTGTTATTGGTCACGGTAGGTATCGTTATCTATTTTGCATCATTGATTGCAATGGGGTTTAAAATCAGGCATTTCATTAAACGAATTGATTAAATGATTTTTTCAAAATTTTATGAATAAACCGAATTATTGTAAGCATACCGCTTAATTGAAGTAGAGGCTGTCTTTATAACTTAAATGCAATAATTTAATCTAAAATATTCAGTTGGTTGGATATTAAAATCAGCGTTAAAATGAAAAAATACGATTGTTTGGTAAAAGAATATTTTTTACAAACATGGTTAACAAATAAGATAAATTTAAAACAACTATTAAGAATTAGCACAAAGTATTATACAATAGCCCGATATTTTCTAGAGTATAGCACAATGAGAGAATCATAATGAGCTGGATTGAAAAGATTTTAAGTAAAAATAATATATCATCAGATCATAAAAAAGCGAATATACCCGGTGGCGTTTGGACAAAATGCAGTAACTGTGAACAAGTCATTTACCAAGCTGAATTAGATCGTAATTTAGAGGTTTGTCCTAAGTGTGATCACCATATGCATATCCCTGCGCGCGTCAGGTTATACCATTTTTTAGATGAGGATTCAGATGTAGAAATTGGAACTGATCTTGCGCCAAAAGATATTTTAAAATTCAAAGATACTAAAAAATACAAAGACCGTTTATCTGCGGCTCAAAAAGAGACACGCGAAAAAGAAGCTATGGTTGTCATGAAAGGAACATTACTTGGTATTCCTGTTGTGGTTGCCTGTTTTGAATTCGCTTTCATTGGTGGATCGATGTCATCAGTTGTTGGGGCTTTGTTTACCCGTGCTGCTGAACAAGCGATAGCCGATAAATGCCCGTTAATTTGTTTTTCAACAAGTGGCGGTGCAAGAATGCAAGAAGCACTTTATTCATTGATGCAAATGGCTAAAACCAGTGCAATACTTGCTAAAATGCAAGATGAAGGTTTACCTTATATTTCTGTCATGACCGATCCGACTATGGGTGGGGTTTCAGCTAGTTTAGCGATGCTAGGTGATATTAACATTGCCGAACCCAAAGCATTAATTGGTTTTGCAGGCCCACGCGTTATTCAACAAACTGTACGGGAAACTCTACCAGAAGGATTCCAACGAAGTGAGTTTTTACTGGAAAAAGGCGCAATTGATATGATCATTCATCGTAAAGAAATGAGACCTAAAATTGCCAGCCTAATTGCAAAATTAATGAAACTTCCCGATCCATTTAATGATGTGAATAACGATGAAATGACAATTGATGAGACAGTTTAATTGATCATGCAAAATGAAAAACCTAATGCCATGTCTGACTTAAAGACATGGCTTTGTTATTTAGAGCAACTGCATCCTACTACTATTGATATGGGATTAGAGCGAGTAAAAATCATTGCTCAGCGTTTAGATATTTTGCAACCCGCTCCCTATGTTATTACGGTTGCAGGAACTAATGGCAAAGGTACAACTTGCCGAACATTGGAAATGATTTTACTCGCTTCAAAACGAAAAGTTGGCGTATATAGCTCTCCTCATTTATTACGTTTCACAGAGCGGGTAAGAATTAATAATCAAGAGTCAACAGCCCAAGAAACGGTTAACGCATTTGTAGAAATTGAAAAAGTTCGTGGTGATATTTCTTTAACTTATTTTGAATATGCAACACTTGCAGCACTTTATCAGTTTAAAAAAGCAAAATTAGATGTAGTTGTGTTGGAAGTTGGGTTAGGTGGACGACTGGATGCAACCAACATTGTTGATGCAGATATTGCTGTTATCACAACAATAGACATTGATCATGTAGATTATCTTGGAAATACTCGAGAAAGTATTGGGCGTGAAAAAGCCGGTATTTTTAAATCGAAAAGCATTGCTGTTGTTGGTGAGCAAAATGTTCCTGTCACCATTCCATTGGTGGCAGAATCAGTTAACTGTCCTATCTATACGGTAAATAGCGATTGGTCTTATCAACAAATTAATGATAATCAATGGTCTTTTGAATCCCCCTTGGCAAATTATCATCATTTACCGATAGCCAATGTTCCGTTAGCTAATGCTGCGACAGCAATTGCAGCATTAAGTTATTCTTCTTTAAATATTACCCAAGACGATATCGTTAAAGGATTAAAACAAGCAAGCTTAGTTGGCAGATTTCAGACGCTACAACATTCACCATTGGTTATTATTGATGTTGCTCATAACCCACATGCTGCAACTTATTTAATTAAACAATTAGCTCAATTAAAAGCTAAACAATCCAAAACAGGTAAAATAAGATTTGTTATTGGCATGTTGAAAGATAAAGATATAAAAAGTACATTATCCATTTTACAAGGCGATGTATGGTATTGCGCGACACTCTATGGTGAGCGAGGTTGCAAAGCTGAAGTATTAAAGCAATACTTGCTTGATAAAGAAGAAACCAGTGTTTTAACATTTGATCATGTGGCGGATGCTTATCAAAAAGCAATGCAAGATGCCAAAGATAATGATATTATCGTCGTATGTGGTTCATTTCATACGGTAGCTGAAGTTTTAGAGCAATATGAATTAAGTGAAATTAATCATGACGAAAGACAAAAATAACGCTTCAAATAATCAGAATAGAATGAGAAATCGACTTGTTGGTTTTGCCACTTTATTACTTATTTTAGCTTTGATAGCACCATGGATCATCACCGATAAATCGAATACAACAACATCGACTACGCCTATTTTACAACCGAACATAGTGAATCAGCAGTTTCAATCAGTCGAACATACTCCTGATGACAGCTTTACGCAAAATAACTCAAGTGAGGTTGCCAATTTTCCTTATGCACTAGACACAGACCAAAATCCAAGTTCATTAATCTCACCTGAAATCAATGCAGAAGATGTCAATGAACCGATAACGACAGATCAAACGGTCACAACTACGCAAGATTCAAAATTATATATGATTCAGATAGCGGCATTAAGAAACAAGCAAAAGATTGAAGAACTTGTTGCGTTATTACGATTAAACAACTATAACGTTAAAGTTATTCCTAAAAAGCCAGAACCTAACCAATTAATAAAATTACAAGTTGGGCCTTATGCTAAAAGGGAGCAAGCAGAACAAGTAATCGATAATCTTAATAATTTAACAAAACAAAAAAGCATTATTATTACTAATTAAAAAAAAATTTGTTCAAAAATAAAAGTAATAAATAATATCTCCTATAAATAATTAATTGTGAGTTACTATGATGAATTGGATTGATTTTACTATTATTGGCGTAATAATTTTTTCCGCCATGGTCAGTATAATACGGGGCTTTGTTCGAGAAGCATTATCTCTGATTAGTTGGGTGCTGGCATTTTTCATTGCGAGCCGATTTTATGCTTATATTACTCAGTATTTAACCTATTTTGATAGCGAATTGATCCGTACTTCTGTCGCAATAGCTATCCTTTTCTTAGCGACATTACTCGTTTGCTCATTTATTTCTTATGTTATTGGCTTATTAGTCCAAAAAACAGGTTTATCCGGGACAGATCGAGTATTAGGCATCTGCTTTGGTGCATTACGTGGAATATTAGTGGTTGCAGCTGTTCTCTTTTTTATTGATACTTTCACTCCCTTCTCGCAATCGCAATACTGGAAAGAATCACAACTTATTCCTCATTTTCATGTTATTATTCGTTGGTTTTTTGATTTTATACAACATTCGTCTTCATTTTTAGTGCAGTAATTTTGAGGTAATCATTGTATGTGTGGTGTTGTTGGTATTTTAGGATGTAGCACAGTTAACCAATCTATCTATGATGCATTGACTGTATTGCAGCATCGAGGTCAAGATGCAGCGGGTATTGTAACCATTGATGAACAAAACTGCTTTCGTTTACGTAAAGCAAATGGTTTAGTTAAAGATGTTTTTCAAGAACATCATATGCAACGTTTGCAAGGTACATTAGGAATTGGACATGTACGGTATCCTACAGCAGGAAGTTCAAGTCCTTCAGAAGCTCAACCCTTCTACGTTAATTCGCCTTATGGCATAGCACTTGCACATAATGGTAACTTAACCAATGCTAACGAATTACGAAATAAAGTATTTGAATTAGCAAGACGCCATATTAACACTAATTCTGATTCAGAAGTGCTACTTAATATTTTCGCCAGTGAATTAGACAAATTTCCAACTTATCCCCTTTCTGCAGATAATATTTTTACCGCTATACGTCATGTACATAATATTATTAAAGGCGCTTACGCTTGTGTCGCAATGATTATTGGGCATGGATTGGTTGCATTTCGTGATCCCTATGGCATTCGTCCTTTAGTTATTGGTAAACGCATTTTAAATAATCAAAAAGTGGAGTATATGGTTGCTTCTGAAAGTGTTGCTTTAGATATACTTGATTTCGAATTTATACGTGATGTCGAACCCGGCGAAGCGATTTACATTACACAAGATGGGCAATTTTATTCACAACAATGTTCAGACAATCCCCAATATTATCCATGTATCTTTGAATACGTTTATTTTGCACGACCCGATTCGTTCATGAATGGGGTATCGGTTTATCAATCACGTATATTGATGGGACAAAAATTAGGTAAAAAAATAGCACGAGAATGGAAAGATGTTGATATTGATGTTGTGATTCCAATTCCTGAAACATCTTGCGATGCTGCGCTTGAGATTGCTAGAATTTTAAATAAACCCTATCGGCAGGGCTTTGTCAAAAATCGTTATGTTGGACGAACATTTATTATGCCAGGTCAAGCTACACGCAAACTTTCTGTAAGACGTAAACTTAATGCTAATCGCATTGAATTTGAAGGAAAGAATGTCCTTCTTGTCGATGACTCTATTGTTCGAGGTACAACTTCGGAAAAAATTTTGGAAATGGTTCGCTCTGTTGGCGCTAAAAAAGTTTATTTAGCTTCGGCTGCGCCAGAGATTAGGCATCCTAATGTATATGGAATTGACATGCCAACAGCCAGTGAGCTTATCGCTTATAATCGCACAGTCGAGCAAATTGCTAAAGATATTGGTGCAGATAGACTTATTTTTCAGGATCTATCTGACTTAATCGACTCAATCCGTGAAGAGAACCCTAAGATTCATCATTTCGAGTGTTCAGTGTTTGATGGGCAATATATTACAGACGGTATTGATGAAAGCTATTTGCTTCAATTAGAACAAACAAGAATTCAAAATCAAAAAGCTTTTAATAGTAAGGAATCAGAAAATCTTGAAATATATAATGAAGAACAATAATTAGTATTCTTGCTGAAAATGACATTTTTATAAAAAAAGATACTAATATTCTAATATTTCTATCTTTTTTATCTGCTTTATTTAGTATTAGATAAAGAGAACTAATGTATTATTAATATTATCAAATTGATAAATAAATCCCACGTTTTATTTTAATCTATCTCTCCTCATATTCTGAATATATTTTCATCAAATCTTTACAAATATTTTAAAAAAGTTATTGAACAATGACTTCTTTGTAATATAATCTTAAAAAAAGTAATTTTTTGTAAAGAATTTTAAAGACAATAAAAATGTTATCGCTTTTTTATTCTAAACAAAGAAGCTTTTTTATCAAAAAGCTGAATAAAACGTGTTTTTGATACATATATTATCAATAAAGTGAAATATGAGGAATGATTAAGATGAAAACAAATCTTAATTTAAAAATTGTTTCAACCTTAGTTGTTCTGGCATTAAATTGCCAGACAGCTATGGCATTGGATTCGAAACAAGGCACTTCTACTGTTGCTGTAGACAACAGTAAAGTTATTGAACTTGAAAATGGTATTAAAGTTCGAGAAATGGTTAACAATAAAAAGGCTAGCCTTTACCAAATAGCATTAATAAGTGGTATAAATGTTGACCAACTACGCAAAATGAACAATGGGCGCTTTGATAAAAAGGATGTGATTGAAGAAGGTGAGCTTCTCGTGCTTCCTGAAAACTCCCCACTACTACCTGCCATCAGTACAAGTAAAGCTGAAGATACTAAACAAAACAAATATACAAATTTACCGGATTTAGGATCAGATGAAAATTATGATGTACAGGCAGATAAAGATAAGCTTGCAACTCATGTTGCTTATGCTTTACAGACATTAGCAACACAAGATTGGAAACAACTATTATCATCTGAAAATGGTGGCTTATCAAGTCAATTGGCCAATCGAGGTAAGGATTACGCAGAGGATTATTTACGCAGTAGTGTGAAAAATCATGTTGTTGATCCACTTCGTACCGCTGCCCAAGACTTCTTAGGGCGTTTTGGTACGGCTCAATTATCTTTTGACGTTAGTGATAAAGGACAATTTAGTAACGTCAACGTTAAACTATTTAGTCCTTGGTATGATACAGAAAATACCTTGATATTTAGTCAAATATCATTTCAAGAATATGAACATAAACGACGTATTGGAAATATTGGTATTGGTCAACGTTGGGACTTTGCAGATAAAAAATGGTTATTAGGCTATAACGTATTTTTGGATCATGACTTTCAACGTTCACACAATCGTTTAGGTTTAGGTGTTGAGGCTTGGAGTGACTACATGAAACTTGCAGCTAACTATTATCATCCATTATCAAATTGGAAACAATCTCGTGATTTTGATGATTATTTAGAACGTGCTGCAAAAGGTTTTGATGTTCGTTTTCAAGGTTATTTACCACAGTACCCTCATTTAGGTGGTTCATTAATGTATGAACAATACTTTGGTGATAAAGTGGCATTATTTGGTAAAGATAACCTACAAAAAAATCCTAGAGCAGTGACAGCAAGCATTGATTACACACCTGTGCCACTTTTTACCCTCAAAGCGGAACATAAGCGAGGACAAAATAATCAAAAAGCCACTTCTGCTTCATTGACGATGAATTATCGTATGGGGGTTCCTTTAAAAGATCAGTTAGATCCCGATATGGTTCAAGCAGCACGTTCATTAGCTGGTAGTCGTTATGACTTAGTTGATCGTAACAACTATATCGTTCTTGAATATAAAGAGAAAAAATTAAGTGTTGATTTAGGACTTGAATCTTTACAACTCGTTGAAGGACAAAGTTACGATGTCAGTATCGCTGTTTATAATGCGAAAGGATTAAGCGGTGTAAAATGGAATGGTGATATGTTTGAAATTGATGCAAATGGTGGATTCCTTTGTTATACAACAGGTATTTGTACATCTTCATCATGGGCTACACCAAAAGCAGATACTCAAAATTGGAAAATTGTTGCACCAAGTTATGTTGATGAAAATGGTAAACGTCATCCAATTCAATCTAATGGTAAATATACCTTATCTGTTTCCGTTACCGATAAAAAAGGTCGTTCAGCAACATCAAATCAAGTGTCATTTGAAGTTATCCCCGATCCTGTCATGCGTAAGATTGGTCTTTGGGCTGTTGATCGTAACGGCAATAAAACCACAATGGCTTCTAATTCAGCCGATGGTCTCAGTGCTATAACATTGATTGCCAGCCTTGTAAAGCCGAAGGTACCAAATGGAACAATTTCGACAATAGAGGATGCAGTTGGTTTTAGTGATGAACAACTCATGAACCGAATTCCAGACTCATTTGATTCTGTACTTAAAGGCTGGACAGCAACAAGTAATGGCAAAAAAATCACCTTAATTGATGGTACTTCGGGTCAAGTAACGTCTTGTCCTAAACAAGAACCTTGTGTCATTGTGAAATCCTTTGAAAAAATCAAAATGGGTCAAAAAATTTCTGCTAAGGCAGCTACTGCTGGAGGCATGGATGCAATTGGTGATAGTTATGCATTAGATGTCGCTTCTAATATTGAAGGGGTGGTTGAATTTTCCACTTCGATAGATCAATTTGGTGCATCGTTCAATAAAGTATCCATAGATTTTGCTGGTGGTCAAGCTGGATTAATTAAAGTTTATCGAAGTGATGGGGTATTGGTTGCGACTCAAGCTGGAAACTTATTAGAGTTTGATCCTAATGGTTCAAAAGAGTGGAAAGTTGATAATGAATATTATGTCAAAGCATATGCAGCAGATGGTGTCACTGAAATGAATAGTCCATATGTGATTTGGTCTCTTGTGGGGTCTAATGCGGTTGCATGTCCTAATGGAGTGGCAACAGCAGCATTACCTGATGCAAGCAACAAACCAAATGGGCCTTGGTTTAATGTCGCAATGGGATATAACGCACATTATAAAATTAGAAGTATAAAAACAGGTAGTTATGCAACTTCTGGTTCGAGCATTATCGCTAATGCTGATGCTCCACAAGAGTTAAATCTTGATCCAATAAACGCAACGCCTTCAGCATGTGCAGGTGATCAAGGGTTTAGATTACAAGTATTTGTTAAATAGAATGGTTAATTAAAAAAGTGTTTTAGATAACCAATTTATAAGGGTTATCTAAAAGTTAAATACAAAACGGTGTATATTATTTTTGATATACAATAATTAATAAATGAAAAATAGGAAGTTAAACATGAAAAGTTTAATGATAAAAAATATTGCTTTAGGTCTGTTAATCGCTGGATGTGCAGCAAGTAACGCATATGCACTTAGCGGTGTGAGTGCTAAATATATAGTGGGTAATGCACCTGTAATTAAAAGTCTTGGCGGTCAAGATCACAGTTTAACAGTGTCAGTATCCTCTGATGCTGATGGTAACAATACCGTGGGTGGTCGAGCTGCAAAAGTTAATGATTATGTCGTTATCGAGTATACTTTACATGATGAAGATGGTGACAGCGATCCTTCAGGTAAAGTAGTAAAAGAAACGTTTAAAGCATTTTATAAAAGTGCGTCTGGTGAATGGAAAGAAGCCAGTTTAGCTGACTCAGATATTAAGTTCAGTAATGGTAAAATCACGTTTAAAATTACAAATGAGTTTGCTGGTGCAACACGAATTGGTTTCAAAGTATTAGAAAAAACTGAGTTTGGTTTACCTTATACAAATAAATGGTTAAAAGTTGCTGATATTTGGAGTACGCAAGCACCAGGACAAGTGGATACATTAGATCCGACGGATCCAAGTAAAGCCCCTACTGATGATACTAATGGCCCGAATAAAGACGAAATAGGTAGTAACCCTAATGATGGTCCAGGTGAACAAAAAGATCCGAATAAAATTACAAGTGGACCAATTGAATCTGATGACATGAGGGTCTACATTTTAGCTGCTGATTCAAATGATAACTATAGTATAGCGGGTAGTACTTTCGTACCTAAACAAGGCGGAAAATATCGAGCTGTGGTATGGTTAGATTCTAATGGCAATGGTGCTTTAGATAGTGGTGAAGCTGACTTATCTGCAAATTACAACTTTACTTGGGAGTTAGACGGTACTTATGCCGGTGTTGGAGCGACAACAGATTCGTTAGCACAAAATCAAAATATAACATTAGGTCAACTTAACAACGATTCAATGTACAGTACGACCTACAAAGCAGGTGCTCAAGGTTATAAACTCAAAGTTACCGCAACCGCAAAATAATGCTTATTTAAGACAGATAAAAAACCACTCAAACGAGTGGTTTTTTTATAAATAAATTAGTTTGAACATCTTTTCAAATTAGTTTAAGCCGTTAAGTATTGTGCCATACTCACTAAGTTAAATACCCATTTAGGATAGACTCCGCAAATCATAATAAGTAAAGCAGAAAGGGTGATGAGTAACTCACTCATTCCAATTTTATGCCATTTAAAACTTACTACTGAATTATTGATAAATTGATCTTCTCGACAAGTTGGTTTGATATAAAGGTTGATCACTAAACGAGCATAAAAATATAGGCCTAGCGCACTACCGACTACAACTGCTGCCATTAACCACCATAGTTCAGCGGTGACACCTAATAGGACTAATAAAAATCGACTAATAAAACCGAGAGTTAAAGGTGCGCCAGCTAATGAAAGCAAGCCTATTCCCATAGATAATGCAAGGATAGGGCGTCGCCAAAATAATCCCGACAAATCTAGCTCATTTTCATGATCTTGAAGCTCATTTGAGTGAGATTCTAAACTAATTACGCCCAGAACAGTAATATTTGCAAGAATATAACCTATCAAATAAATGCCGATTGTTTCTAAGGCCAAAACTTGATATTGCACAGCAATTAATGCAATTAATAAATAACCAAAATGTGCGATTGAGGAATATGCAAGAAGACGTTTTAAATTACTTTGCATAAAAGCAAATAAATTACCCCATAAAATAGAACAAAATGCCATCACAACTAAAATAATTCGGATGGTTTCATTGTTTACAATAGGAGCTAATAAAAATAGTCTTGCGATAGCGCAAAATATCGCAACTTTACCCACTGTGGATAAAAGAAGTGCGACAACCGTTGGTGCACCTTGATAAACATCGGGTAACCAAAGTTGGAAAGGAACAAGTGATAATTTAAAACCGACACCTACAAGCATTAAACAGACCCCCATTAATAACAGTGTGCTTGGGTAGGTCATAGTGGATAACTGATAACTTAAACCACTGAACGTTAATTCACCAGTGGATGCATAATAAAAAACAATACCCATTAGCAAAAAAGCACTTGCAACGGCGGATAAAATCATATATTTAATTGCTGCTTCAAGGGAGTGGGTTTGAATATATTGATATCCTATTAAACCCACAAAAGGAATGGAAAGCAACTCAATACCAATAAAGAAAGCGATTAAATGGCTGGCGTAGACTAAGGTCACTCCACCTAATGCCATGAAAAGTAATATTATATAAAATAATCCATGAGACTTTTGTTCTTGCTTAAACCAACGATATGCTAAGCAACTGACGATAATTGAAATTAATAAAATCAAACTGGTATAAAGTAAACCATAGCCATCACAGGTGAAAAGTACTGTAATTTCTTGGGAGTTCCAAATATTTACATTATTCGGTTGTTGAATATCTGAATGGGATTGATTTTTTTCTTGGTTATCCGCAATGTCTTCATTTTTCGGTGTTTCAGATGTTATAGTCTGTTCCGAATTGGATTCGTCTAACTGAGGTTGGCGGACTTGAGTTGCTGATTCTACGCTTGCATCATTATTATTGTCACTCAGTGCTTCTGTCTGATTAGTTTGTGGATCTGGTTGAGTTGGTGCGGCATCCACTGCTAACAATTTTGCATTCTGAAAATCAGGAGAAGTCAGTGGCAAAGAAGAGATAAATATTTGCATATTATCGCTGCTGATATCTGAAATTTTCTGATCATTGGCTGAAATTTTATATCCCATGACAGAAGCGCAAATTAATGCGAATATCAAACCACATAAAGATAAAATAGCGCAGCATTTTGTACTTACTTTGAAACGAAATAATGCAAACATTAGCGCAATAATAGTAAGACTTAATATATAAATAGGTGATAAAGCTATCATATCTTATTACTCTCCCATGCGCTCTGTTGTTATATAGTGTTGAGTTTGATTCATGACAGAATATGACATATCTAAAATGACTTTAGGATATAATCCGATAAAAATAAGAACAGCCAATAAACTACTTAACAATAAAAGCTCTTTGATATTAAGAAAACACTTTTTCATGGTTTCATTATTATCGTGACCGCCATGAAAAATAGGTTGCATACGAATAATGAATGAAATAGATAGCATAAGTAATCCTAATGCTAATAAAATTGTAGAATAAGAAAATGTTGTGAAACTTCCAAGTAACATCAGGTAATTTCCTATAAAGTTAGCTGTGCCAGGTATACCCAATACGGCCAATATGAAAAATAACGTAAATGATGATAAATATTTGACTCGCTCTTTCAATCCAGTAAATTGACTGATGTTACGTGTTGAATAACATTCAACTAATAAACCACTAATCATGAACATACCGACAATCGCTAAGTTAATCGCAATAATTTGTATGACCACTCCTTGGTAGGCGATTAATGAACCACTATATATGATAGCGGTCACAAAGCCCATCAATGCAATATGAACATAAGCAATTAGTTTTTTAATATCCGTTTGATTAAATGCAAGTAGTGCAGAATAAAAAACGGTGATTAATGCAAGTATTAAAATTAAAGGTACAATTGTTGCAGAAGCATTAGGAAATAGTGGTATGACAAAACGCAATAACCCAAAAGTGGCAGTACTAAGTAATAAACCACTAATCATCATTGAACCGGTTGTTGACGATTCGATATGTGCTTCAATAAACCAATTGTGAAATGGAACAAAAGGAATACGCACAATAAAGGCAGCCATGAATCCTAGCATTAATAAATATTCTGTTTTACTTGATATAGGCGTTTTGGTTAGGATTTGATAATCAAAAGTCCAATGACCCGTTAAATTCCAATTAATGAGAGCTAATGAAACAATCGAGATTAACATTAACAAACTACTGATTTGCGTATAAATAAGAAATTTACTTGCACCATTAAAGCGTAGCTGAGAATTGGAATCTCGTCTTCCCCATAAAGAAATTAAAAAATAGATAGGAATCGCAACAGCTTCCCAATAAAAGAATAACAAAAAGAGATCCGTAACTGTAAATAACATCATGACAGCTGATGTCATTGCTAAAATACACAGATAATATAATCCAGTATTATTAATGCTTTCTTTGCTTGAATAGGCGATAGTGAATAAAACAATAATGAGTGTTGAAGTAATAACAATGATAGATAGCCCATCTAAAATTAAGTGAAAACGAATACCTAATAACGGAATCCATTCAAAATTGACTTCTTCTACCCAACTATTTCCTTGATCCATAATAGCTTGCGCATCCAGCCAAAAATTAATCACCAATATTAGCGAGATGATAATCGTCATGAATGCGATACAAATTGGCAGTTTATTCCAACGTGATTGCGCATCAACAGATGCTACCATTCGTTGTAAAAAAAGATGACATAACCAACCGATAAATCCACCTGTCACAGGTAAGAAAATAAGCCATAACAACATGAAAGATTGCACCTTTATTAAATAAACACAAGTAACATTAATATAATAATACTACCCATTACAATTGAAACCATATACCATCTGAGATGTCCATTTTCGAAGCCGACAATATATGAATTGATTTTTTTTATACCCAGCATAACCCAATTGTCCCAAGTTGCTAATGGATCCTTTTTCAATTTACTGGTTAAAAAGATGAAAGGCTTAACAAAAACAATATTGAGTAAATAATCAAATCGCCATTCTGCTTTACACAGTCGTGTAAAAAATTTCACTATGGGCGTGTTTAACACTTCTTTCACTTCACTATTAGGATGAGCAAATAGTGTATAAGCGATGATAATGCTAAGTAACGTTACCGCAGCAAAAAGAAGCTGGAATGACAATTTTACATTAGTATCTAATGCAGCAATTGGAATTATTCCTTTTATGGGTAACGGAAAATAGATAACTAATGATGAGGTAAATATTAACAATAAGAAAATAGGGCAATAACTCATCCAATTCGTTTTGGCAAATTGTTTAATTTTAGGTTTATGATAAAAAACCATAAATATTAAACGTAATATACTAACACTCGAGAGCAAAATACCTAATAACCCAATGGTTCCATTCATTAAATTATCTTGAGCCATTAATCCCCAAATAATGTCACCTTTAATGTAAAAGGCAGCTGAAATCCAAGGCATTGCACTAAGCGATAACAGAATGACTAAAAAAATGATAAATAAAACGGGGAATTTTTTATATAAACCGCCAATTTTACTTATATCACGCTCACCTTGGCATTTTTTGATAAGTATTGCCGAGGCTAATATGAGTAACGTACTTGTCATTGTATAATTGATTAAACAATTAAGTGATAAACTCCAATGTTGAGTTGAAAATGCATAAAACAGATAACTAATTTGTGTCAGGTTTATGAAAGTGACTATACGTTTAATATCGTATTGTACAAGAGCAATAGAACTCGCAAATAAAACTGTTAGCGATGAAATTATTGTCATGATAGAAAGTACATCGCTTGACATCATAAACAAATTGCTGAGTCTTAAAATTAAATAAACACCCGCTAAGATTACCGTTGAACTTTGCATTAACGCCATTGCAGGCATGGGTGCTAAGGTGCTTTCAGTAAACCATGATTGCATTGGAAACAGCGCTGATTTACTCATTGCACCAAGCAATAGCATTAATGTTATCCAATAGATGATATCTGAATCGATAGCTAAATTAGCATGTGCGAGAGTCAATATATTCCGAATATCTAACGTATGAAGCGTTTGGTAAATTAAAAACACACCAATGAGTAAAAAAACATCGGTCAAATGCATGATCACAAACGCTTTAACAGCTGCAAAACCATTACGGATTTGTTTATAGTAAATACCAATAAGTAAGTAAATACTTAATGTAACACCTTCCCAACCAATTAGCATGACCAACAGATTATCGACTAAAATAATTGTTAACATACTGGCTATTAACAAATTGCTATAAGCATAAAAAGTATAAATATCTTTTTGAGATGTTAAATAATACGCAGCAAAAAAATAGATAAGCATGCCCAAAAAAGCAATTAACACAAGAAAAGTTAATGACAAACCATCTAAGGTTAAAGTAATGGGAACAACAAAATCCCCTATAGAAAACCAATTCCATAATGGTCTGCTATAAATTAATGACATATCAGGGACTGAGTTAGTAACAAAATCAATACAAGAAAATATGGTAATTAATACCACAATCAGCATAGTACTAATGCCGATAATGATGATATTAATTGATCGTATTTGTCTTCCTAAGCTAACAAGGGCTAAAAAAGAAAGCAAAGGAACAATGATAGTTAAATAGAGTAAATTCATCCTTTCATTTCACTTAATGAGTCAATGTTAAAAATTTTCTTTCGGTAAACTAGCTTTCTAAAAAGGGCAAGTCCAACGCACACTTCGGCAAGTACCGCTACAATCGCTAAAATAGCCAGTACTTGCCCATCTGTATGTTGCCAGTGGCTACTTGCAGCAATTAAAGCAATAATGGCACCATTATTCATTATGATTAGGCTAAGGAGCAAAAAATAGAGATTGCGCCGAATCATCACGCCTAGTAAACCAAGGACAAATAAGATAGAAGCTAAAATAAGGCTATGCATTAATGGAATCATATTAGCTCTCCGACGACAAACGATGCATAAAATGATAAGCAATGACCGCTGCACCTAATAATAAAAATATTCCCAATTCTGCCATTAAAATATAGGCATATATTGAAATTTCATGGGTTAATTCATGTGGCTCTTTTAGCTGTGAATAGTCAGTGCTTACTACTCCATAAATAAGGATGACCAGTAAAACAAAAGCTAACATTAGCGGGACTAACCATATTTTAGGGCTAATACCATGTTTATCATTTTCTACATTGTCTTTACGAATTTTAAGTATACTTGCAATGGATAAAAAAAGCGTTACTGTTCCGCCAATAAAGAACACGATATAAAGCACAGCTGATAAATAAGTATTAAGTAGAATCAATATCAACGCTGAAGCAAAAAGCGAAACAATAAGGTACAAAATAGCTTTATCTATTTGTAAGCAACTAATCACTTTCATGCTAGCAAAAATAGCTATAATCGACGCAATATAAAAAACAGCGATCATTAAATAATCCAATATATATTCTCAATCTTATTAGTATATACCCAAATTAAAGCAAGATACAGATTACAGGCGAGCTATTCATTGAAAAACAGTGATTTAATAAAAAATAGAACGTTATTTTTTAATATTAGCTAAGAATTTAAAGAATAAGTGCATTATATTTTCAATATAATTAAAACATAAAAAAAAATAAAAACCATAAAATTTTATTATTTAAATTCAATTAAGCATTGATATAAAGTATATAACTTGAGCAAATTAGCCATTATTTATACTTATTTCTTTAAATTGTGAACATGCCCTTACAGCTTAAAGTTGCTTAACCCTAATTTTTAAATACATAAAATGAGATCAAAATGAACAGTGAATACTCCTCTATGCGAAGTAATGTTAATATGTTAGGTACCCTCCTTGGCGATGCAATAAAACGAGCGACCGGTAACGAAACTTTTGATTTAGTCGAAAAAATAAGGAAGCTATCAAAATCGGCTCAACAAGGAAATAAGCAATCTCATCAAGAGTTACTCAAATTAATAGAACATCTCAATGATGAAGATTTATTACATGTTGCTCGAGCATTTAACCAGTTTCTAAACTTAGTAAATATTGCGGCAGAATATTATGGCATTTCGCCGCACGGGGAAGCGGCGAGCAGTCCAAAAAAAATGACAGACTTATTTACTACCCTAAAAAATTTAAACTTTTCTGAGCAAACTATCACACAAGCCATTAACGATTTATCGATTGAATTAGTATTGACTGCTCACCCAACCGAAATTAATCGTCGTACAATGATTAATACCTATACCGCAATAAATAATTGCTTATCGCAATTAGATCATAATGATCTTGCTGATTACGAAATTGAACGTATTATGCGCCGATTAAAACAGCTAGTTTGTCAGGCCTGGTATACGGATGAAATACGTAAAAAACGGCCTACACCTCTCGATGAAGCTAAATGGGGGTTTTCTGTTATAGAAGACAGTTTATGGCAAGGTGTTCCTCTCTTTTTACGGGAATTTAATGATCAAATCGTTGATGCGTTTAATCAACAACTATCTGTTGAACATGTTCCAATAAAATTTACCTCATGGATGGGGGGAGACCGTGATGGTAATCCTAATGTCACAGCTGATGTGACAGAAAAAGTCATGTTACAAGCTAAATTAAAAGCAATTGAATTATTTTTAGCAGATATTCAAATATTAGTGCGAGAGTTATCGATGACAGAGTGTAACCAATCTGTTATTGATCTGTTAGATGAGCCAAATAAAACAGCATCAGAACCTTATCGAGCGGTGATGAAGCAGCTACGAGCCCGTTTAGTTAAAACGCACAGTTACATAGTATCAGTACTCAATAATGAACAAGTCCTAGCTCCAGCTGATATTTTAATTAAAAATAACCAACTTTGGGATCCACTTTATATTTGTTACCAATCATTAATTGATAATGGGATGTCAACTATTGCTCACGGACCTTTACTTGATACATTACGTCGAATAAAAAGCTTTGGATTACAGTTAGTCAAATTAGATATACGTCAAGATAGTTCTGTTCATACTGAAGCACTTGATGAATTAACGAAAGAACTTAATCTAGGAAGTTATGCACAATGGTCTGAAGAAGAGAAACAAGCATTTTTATTAACCGAACTTCAATCTAATCGTCCATTATTACCCTATCATTGGCAACCTAGTCAAATCGTTAAAGAAGTATTTGACACTTGTCGTGTAATTAAAAAAGCTGGTGAAGAGTCGATTGCTTCTTATGTTATCTCAATGGCAAAAGCACCTTCGGATATTTTAGCGGTATATTTGCTCTTAAAAATAGTCGATTGTGAAAAAAATATCCCGGTGGCACCGCTATTTGAAACATTAGAAGATTTGAATAATGCGAAGACTGTCATGCAAAAATTATTGGATATTCCTTGGTATCGACAAAAAATCCAAGGTAAACAGATGGTCATGATAGGTTACTCGGATTCAGCTAAAGATGCAGGAACCCTTGCGGCATCATGGGCACAATATCGTTCGCAAGAAGAATTAGTCGCCTTATTTGAAAAATATAATATCAATCTTGTTTTATTCCATGGGCGAGGCGGTTCAATTGGGCGTGGTGGGGCGCCAGCACATGCGGCACTCCTTTCTCAGCCACCTGGTTCATTAAAAGGAGGGCTTCGTGTCACTGAACAAGGTGAAATGATTCGGTTTAAACTTGGTTTACCGGAAGTCGCGCTCAGTAGCTTAATGTTATATGCTTCAGCTATACTTCAAGCAAATTTATTACCTCCTCCACAGCCGAAACAAGCATGGCGCAATATCATGGATGAAATGTCAGATATTTCATGTCAGTGCTATCGACGTTATGTTCGTGAAAAAGCAGAATTTGTCGATTATTTTAGAACGGTCACCCCCGAAGCAGAATTAGGAAGATTACCTCTTGGTTCAAGGCCTCAAAAACGGCGAACAGGTGGCGGAATAGAAAGTCTTAGAGCTATTCCATGGATCTTTGCTTGGACACAAAATCGCTTAATGGTTCCTTCATGGCTTGGTGCTGGCTGTGCCTTAAAAAAAGTGATTGAAGAGGGGAAAAAAGATTTGCTCAAAGACATGTATCACAACTGGCCTTTCTTTAATGCACGATTAGGTATGTTAGAAATGGTATACGCTAAAGCTGCACCAAAAATTCATGAGTATTATGAACAACGTTTAGTTGATGCTAGCATGTGGCCATTAGGAGAAGAGTTACGTAATTTATTAACAGATGATATTAATACTGTTTTAACCATTACTGACGATGATAGCTTAATGGCCGATCTACCTTGGATTGCGCAATCCGTTGCTTTACGAAATATTTATATTGAACCGTTGAATTTATTACAAGCAGAACTATTAAATCGTTCTCGTCAACGTAATGATGAAGAAAATACAATAGTTGAACAAGGATTAATGATCACAATATCAGGTATTGCTGCTGGAATGAGAAATTCTGGATAACTTAATAAAAATAAAAAAGGGCAATCGCCCTTTTTTATTTATCTGCTAAAAGTTCATCTAAATACGTTTTAGCATCTCGATCACCTTGCTCACTCGCTTTAGTAAACCAGTAAATTGCCGTATCTTTATTTTTCTTGATACCTTCACCTTCAAGATATTTAATGGCTAAATTGTATTGAGCATCAGCACTGCCTTGTTCAGCGGCTTTAATATACCATTCAATCGCTTTTTTAATATCTTTTGGAACACCACCGCCGACATCATACATTACGCCAATATTATATTGTGCATCTGCATTACCCGCTTCTGCTGCTTTAGAGAACCAATGGGCTGCTAATTGGTTATTAGGTCTAGTGCCTGTACCTGTGGCATAAATAATGCCTAAATTATACATTGCAAGTACATTACCATATTCTGCCGCTTGCGTATAAAAATAGGTTGCAGCAACATAATCTTGAGTCAGACCATCGCCGTGTTCCGACATTAATCCTAAATAATATAAGGCTTCAGGCACATTATATTTCGCTGCTTTACTAAACCAATCGGCTGCTTGCATACGATCTTCTTCTACACCATCACCAAAAAAGTACATAATGCCTAGGTTTAGGTAAGCATCAAACACGCCTTGATCACCAGCTAAAATAAAATAGTTAATAGCACTATCGTTATTTTTGGCGACACCTTCCCCATTTTTGTACATTAAAGCTAAATTATAAAGTGCAAAACTGTAATTTTGATCCGCTGCCAATTTAAAATATTTAAATGCCTTCGATAAATTACGCTTAGTTCCTAAACCATTTTGATACATATATGCTAAATTATTTTGGGCTTTAGCTAATCCTTGGTCAGCTGCTTTTTTAAACCAAAACAGCGCGCGAACATGATTAACTTCAATACCGCCTAAACCTTGTTTATAAATATTACCTAAAGTGTATTGTGCTTGTGCATCCCCTTTTTCTGCCGAAAGCTTTAAAGAAGGAATCAATGAGCTAGGATCAGTCATTATTAGTTCTGGAGCTTTTGATGCACCATTTTCATTAGCTTTGACACTAAATGAAAAAGATAACATTAATACCAATAATAATTGAAATGTCTTCATAGTTTTTATTCATAATAAAAGTGTTATTAAGTATATATTAACAAGATAAAAATAAATAGTTTATATGTTTTTTGATAGATATAATCGATAGATTCTATATAAAAAAATTAAGTTCTGAGCAAAATTAATTTATTATTAATCAATTAAATCATACTATTATATTATAATTCAAAAATTTAGTTATCAAATCACATAACTTTTAAACGTACATAATACGGTTACTAACATACAAAAGGTGGGTTAACTTTCTGTTTAGTTTCTATTGATCGGATAAAGAATTCAAGTACTTTCTGATAATATTTAATTAAAAAATCGACAAATATTACTTTGTTTTAGGTATAAATTACCTTATTAACTTATTTATTCTATTTAAAATATTTAGTAGTGAATAATTTAAATATATTTTAATCTTTATGCTTTCTTAGGCATAGGGGCAACAAATAGTACATATTTAACCTTTTTTTTATGATACAATTTCGACCTTTATAAAATAAATTTGAATTCAGAGGATCAATATGGACTTTTTTATTAATCAAGCGTACGCAGCTGACGGACAAGCCGTTGAAAGCAATCCTTATTTTTTACCGATCATGCTTGTTGTTTTTGGATTATTTTTCTATTTTATGATCATGCGTCCACAACAAAAACGTGCTAAAGCACACCGTGAATTAATGTCATCCATTTCAAAAGGTGATGAAGTGTTAACCAATGGTGGATTGATCGGTCGTGTTTCTAAAGTGAACGAAAATGGTTATATTGCATTAGAATTAAATGATTCAACTGAAGTAATAATCAAACGTGATTTTATTACATCTGTATTACCAAAAGGTACAATGAAATCATTATAATAACAATATTATTATAATAATTCATTGTGTTAATAGTCTAACCCCACAAGAGAATATGTCGTGTTAAATCGCTATCCTTTGTGGAAGTACATTATGTTGGTCGTCATAATTTGTGTCGGCCTACTTTATGCGCTTCCTAATATTTATGGTGAAGATCCAGCTATACAGATTTCTGGCTCGGATAGTGCCAAAATTGAAACGGCTACGCAAAGCAATGTAATAAAATTGCTAGCTGATAATCACATCGATATCAAGTCAATTGTTTACGAAAATGGAACCATTTTAATTCGATTTGCTGATAACGATACGCAACTTAAAGCCAAAGAACTTATTTCAAAAGATTTAGGTGAAAATTATATTGTTGCTTTAAATCTAGCGCCCGCAACGCCAAAGTGGCTTTCCATGTTTGGTGCTTCACCTATGAAATTAGGACTAGATTTGCGTGGGGGAGTTCACTTCTTGATGGAAGTGGATATGACAACGGCATTAGACAAACTCGTAGAGCAATCAATTGAAAACCTAAAGTCTGATTTTAATAATAGCAAACTAAACTTTAAATCCTTGAGTCGCAATAGTGAGCAACAAATCGTCATGGAGTTTGTTAATACACAAGATCGAAACAAAGCCATTGCTAAAATCAATAATTTACAAGATTACAAGATTGACTCTCAAAACGACAACAGCATCATAATCAATATAAGTGAACAACGCTTACAACAAGCTAAAAACGATGCTGTTCAGCAAAACACAACGATTTTACGTAACCGAGTTAATCAACTAGGTGTTGCTGAACCGATTGTACAACGTCAAGGTTCGGATCGAATTGTTGTTGAATTACCGGGAATTCAAGATACCGCATTGGCTAAACGCATTATTGGTGCAACCGCTACACTTGAGTTTAGACAAGTAAATGAAAACAATTCAGCGGATTTGGCTGCTATCATTAACGGTCAAATGCGTGTTCCTTATGGTTCAGAAATAAAATATATGGAAAACGGGCGTCCGGTACTGTTGTATAAACGCATTGCCCTGACTGGTGACCATATAACGGATTCTTCTTACCGATTGAATGAATATTCCCAACCAGAGGTTTCTATTACCCTTGATAGTTCAGGGGGAAAAACTATGCTCGATTTTACTCAAAAAAATCTGCATAAATCAATGGCTACTTTATTTGTCGAATATAAAGATACTGGTAAACGTGATGAAAATGATAAACCAATTTTTGAACGACTTGAACGGGTTATCAATGTTGCAACAATTCAAGGCATCTTCAGTGATCGTTTTCAGGTTACAGGCATTAGTAACATTAATGAAGCTAAAAATTTGTCACTTTTACTACGTGCCGGCGCATTAATAGCGCCAATTCAAATCATTGAGGAGCGTACTGTTGGTCCATCAATGGGGCAAGAAAATATTACTCAAGGGCTAGAATCTTGTGTATGGGGATTATTAATCTCAGTTATCTTTATGTTAGTGGTTTATCGACTATTTGGAGTATTTGCGAGTTTAGCGTTAGTTGCTAACTTAATATTAATTGTTGGTGCGATGTCATTATTGCCTGGTGCGACGTTAAGTATGCCGGGTATAGCTGGTATTGTATTAACTGTCGGTATGGCTGTTGATGCAAACGTACTGATCAATGAACGAATAAAAGAAGAACTGAGTAACGGTCGTAATGTTCAACATGCGATTAATGAAGGATATGCAGGTGCTTGGAGCAGTATTTTTGATGCAAATATCACTACATTAATTACTGCGGTTATCCTTTATGCAGTCGGTACCGGTTCAATCAAAGGTTTTGCGATTACATTAGGTATCGGTATAGTAACATCAATGTTTACATCTATCGTCGGTACTCGAGCATTAGCAAATCTTATTTATGGCGGTCGTCGCGTCAACAAGTTATCAATTTAGAGGTTTATTGTGATTGTTACTAGTAATGATATAAAAAATCATGATGTTAAAGAACTAAATCATGGTCGCAGAGTCCTCGACTTCTTAAAGTTTGGTTTTATTGCTTTTGCAATATCAATGTTACTTGTTGTTGGATCAATTTATGTAATTTTGACCAAAGGATTTAATTTGGGACAAGATTTTACAGGTGGTACAACAGTCGAAATTACGGTGACCAAACCAGTAAATCTTGACGACATCCGTGACAGTTTACGCAATGCTGGCTATCATGAGCCCGTTGTTCAATATTATGGAAGCAGTAAAGATATTATCATTCGACTTGCTTCAGAAAAAAAGGATGACGGTAGCGTATCTTCAGTTATTGATAATGCGTTAGGAGTCAACATTTCAAATTTAATTCATAAAGATATTGATGCAAATGCAGAAATAAAACGAATTGAATTTGTTGGACCAACCGTTGGTTCTGAGCTTGCTCAAGATGGGATATTAGCTATCTGCGCTGCATTGGTTTGCATATTAATTTACATTGCATTTCGTTTTGAATGGCGATTTGGAACAGGTGCGGTTGTTGCGCTTGCGCATGATGTCATCATCACTGCAGGCTATTTATCACTGTTTGATCGGGAGTTGGATCTCACCATAATTGCTGCCATGCTTTCAATTATCGGTTATTCACTTAATGATACCATTGTAGTATTTGACAGAATTCGTGAAAACTTCAGGAAAATTCGTCGAGCATCGCCTTATGATGTGATTAATATCTCATTGACTCAAACCTTACACCGAACTTTAATGACATCAGGTACAACCTTGGCAGTAGTCATTATTCTCTATATTTTCGGTGGTTCAATGCTAAAAGGTTTTTCAGAAACATTGGGCGTTGGTATTGTTTTAGGCACTATTTCGTCAATTTATGTAGCAGCTTACATGTCACTAAAATTAGGCGTTAAACGAGAACACTTTATGCCGCAAAAAAGTGAAGCTGAGGGTGCTGATCAACCTTCAATTATGCGCTAACTTTTACACTCTGCTGGATGCCCAGCAGAGTTATATCAGATTGTTATTTAAACAAATGATATTAAATAGATTGACACCTATTATCGAGTTGAATATTATTAGCCACAGTTTTATCCCTTTCTACTTGGGGCCATAGCTCAGCTGGGAGAGCGCAACGCTGGCAGCGTTGAGGTCAGGGGTTCGATCCCCCTTGGCTCCACCACTTTTTAAATTCATGTGTCAATGTTAATCAAACACAAACGATGACACTAAAGATATTAAATCCTACTTCATTATCATTCCTGTTATCGCGTTACTCATTCTCCTAAAGGCATATACCTACAAGTAAATATCTGAATACATCTATAATTAAAATAGGCAAAAGCTAAAACGAAAATTTAACTATCTTGATTGCATAAGGCTTTATTAATAATCCTAAAAGATTATATATACCGTTACTATGCCAAAATTCGCAAGAAAATCATATAAAGTTAAAGAATGGTAAAGAAATGTATATAGTAAGTAAATAATATTTAATTTATAATAATTATGTAAGGTTGATTTTGTGAATCTCCCTGACAAAACATCTATTTTAAACGATGAATAGATCAATATGTTTTAAAACTGACATTCTGTTTTTATGAAAAATAAAAAATAGAACGACATGATGTAATGAAAATTACATCATGTTTTTTTTGATTTAATTTTAGGTTAAATATTTTATAGGCTATTAATTTATATGAAAAATCATAAGTTTTCTGTTGTATATCAAACTATAGCATTAATAACGCTTTCCAGCGCGACTTATGTTAATGCTTTACCATGTAGTATCGCAAATGGTCAAATTAATGCCACTAACTCTTGCGAGACGAATGAGAATAATCTTACCAATATTAATGTTAACGCAGGGGCGACAGTTAACCATGATACCGCTAGTAGCTTAATTATCAATAATCCTGGGATTGAGTCAAATAGTAACGGAATTAATGTAACTGGTAGTAATGCGAATTATTTATTAAACGCTTCCGATACAACAAAAGATATAACAATCGATATCGGCGACAATAAAAATCAAAGAGGTCGAGGTATTTCTGTTGAAAAAGGTGCCACAGCAACCGTTAAAGCAAATAACGTGACAATCAAATCAAAGGATAAATATACCAACGATTGGAATGCAAACAATGCATTATGGGCAGGCTCTGGCGGTCAATTAACTATTTTTGCTGATAAATTAGATTTATCAGTTGAAAATGCCACAACACCTTATGGAACAATTGGTGTCAACAACGGTAGTATAAAAATCCAAGGTAATAATGGATTGTCAATTGCGACAATTTCTAACACTGGTGGATCAAGTGCCGGCATATGGGCAGAAGGCAAAGGAACGATAGATCTTGATCTTGTTAAAATTAATACTGATTCTTCTCAAGATTATGTCATGGGAGTTTATACCAAAAATAAAGGGTCAACCGTCACATTTGCTGGAGGTGAAATTGGTAGCCTTGCTAGTCGGGCCGGTTCAGCAATTCGAACATTGGAACAGTCACAGGTTATTGCCAAAGGTTATGATAAAGGATCTTTAATTATACAGACTAATGGAACGGATTCACGGGGTATTCGAGCAACGGGTGGTTCATCTGTCATTTTAAATAACGACAAACACAGTAATTTTGTCACGCAAATTCATACTACAGGAAGCATTTCTGATGGTATTAACGCTGGTCGATTAGGGACAATGCATAAGGATGGAAAAATCTTTAAGCATGGCGGTGAAATAGGATCGGAACTCGCGTCTTCAAGCATTGAAACTTATGGTGAAACTCATATAAAAACAGATTCAGAAAATTCTTATGGTCTTCGACTTATTGGTGATGGAGCAAGCATAAAAATGCATGCGTTGGATGGACAAGGTCGTAGTACGATTCATTCAGCGACCACAGCAATACGTTTTAATTTTGGCAATGGTTACAGTCTGAATGAAGATGGTTCTTCGGCAAAAGATCTTGCCCAAAATATGATGCTCGAAAATGTAGACATTACCAGTGATGGAAAATCAGGCAAGTTCGAATTGATTAATACCAGTGATAATAACAGTTTTATCTGTAAACTTGGTGGTTGTGACAAAAATGGAAATAATACCTATGCTAGCGGTAATTTAATTCAGGTCGGGGATCACAGCCTTGATGTCGGTATGTTATCGCATATCAACGATAATAATTTAGCTATGACTGTGGCTGATTCAGTAAAAAATGGTGTGCTGTTATTAAAAAATAGTTCGGCAACAGCTGCTGAAAATACCGATCTATTAAATGTTACTTATGGTGGTGGAACGGCTAAAGTGACTGATAAGGTTTCAAGTAGTTTTAATTTGACGTCTAATGCATCGATCTTAAAAGGGAGTATCTTTACGGATAAAACCTTAGACAAAGACAATCAGACAAGTCAATCCAACATAAGCTTGAATAATCAATCTACATGGTACATTCAACGTGATTCAAATGTGACTAATTTAAATGTCCAAGATAGTGAAATTTATCTCAATCGCTATGACAATTGGAAAGATGAGCAAGGTAAATTACTTGAAAATGCTAACCAACCTTCAAATTATACCGTCTTAGAGACAAATAAACTAACGGGTAATAATAGTCGCTTTTATTTCCAAACTGATATTGTTAACCAAAAAACAGATAAATTAATAATAACCGATAAAGATGGGACGAATGGGCAACATTATGTCATTGTAAAAAATGATGGATCGCAAAGTACGACAGGAACAGAAAAAATTGACATCATTGAAACTAATGGAAATCATGCCGATTTCAAATTAATCAATAAAGTTGAATTAGGTGGTTATGAATATGATCTCAGACAAATTACTGATCCTGATTCAGACGATCTTGGTGGTTGGGAGTTATATAGTACAGGTTCAAAACAGAAACCTTCAAAACCATCAAAAACTTCAACGGCTCAAGCAACGCTAAGCTTTGCAAATACTAACTATCTGCTTGTTTATATTGATATCCAAACTTTATTACAACGAATAGGTGATTTACGGAATATATCGGATCATCAAGGCGATTTTTGGATTAGAGGCGTCGTTGGTCAATTAAACTCATTTGCATCAGTTGATTATAATGATTATAAAATGAATTATCGGGGGCTACAAAGTGGTATTGATAAACTGGTTTATGAATCTGAAAATGGTCGTTTCTATTTAGGTGGTATGATTGGCTACTATGATGTAGATCAAGATTTTAAACAAGGAAGTGGTTCAGGAAAAAACTATAATGTTGGTCTCTATTCTACTTATATCACCAATAACGATTTTTACTTAGACGGCATTTTCAAATTATCCAAATTAAAAAATCAATTTGATGTTAGAGATAGCCAAGGTAAAAATATTTCGGGTAAAGGGAATACCCATGCGCTAAGTCTATCGTTAGAAGCAGGGAAACGTTTTTACCTTTCTGATGAAAAACAAGGGTTATATGCAGAACCTCAGCTACAAGTTGTTTATACTCGTAATGGCGCTGATTCAACAAAAGCGAGCAATGCACTCAAAGTTAAATATGATCGCTATAACTCATTGATAGGACGTACAAGTGTCATAATGGGATATGCGATACCGAATATCAAAAATCAAACCAATATTTACTTAAAAACAGGGTATGTTAAAGAGTTTGATGGTGATACTTCTTACCGATTAAATCATATCAAGGAATCTAATCAATATCGTGGACATTGGTTTGAAAATGCACTTGGTATAAACGCAACCATACAAAATAATCATCATATCTACAGTGAAGTCGATTTTGCTAAAGGGAATAAGTTTAACAAAAAGCAGATCAACTTGGGTTACCGATACAACTTTTAATAACAATAAAATCCTAACAAACTAACTTTATAAGCTTATCCTTATTGGATAAGCTTTTTTTATATATGTCGTAACCAAATATTCCCCCTAATTGAAATTTAATGAGCGATCAGTTGAACAAATCATTTTTTTAATTACAACAGCAAAGTTATTGGTTTTTGTACGATGAAAGTAATATAAACCTTAGAATCTTATTCATGACAATTGAATGTTCCCTTTATCATTAATTTAATAATTATTAAAAAATTCATGATTTTATAAAAGAAATCAACAATATTGATAACACTATCATTAAATTCTTGGCATATCGATTTGAACAGGTCAAACAAGCCAGTAATTTAAAAAGAAGACTTCTGATATTTACGCAAGTGGAGGTTTTGAGTGTATGCTTGAAAAACGAGAACAACAAGCTAATGAATTCGGATTGAATGATGAAATCATCAAACATTTAAACGCTAATCTTGTACAACATTTTATTGAGGAAGCATTGAAATACGTTAATAATCTAGCAAAATAATCATATCGTAATTTTATCAATGACAATAAGAAATTAAGTCTATTGTATGAAAAACAAAAGGTTAATATAAGTAAATTTCACTGCATTAAAATTTACTTTATCACTCACTTCATCACAAATCTTATCCAAAAACAGCTTGATGCCTATCCTATTTTTCGAAAAAATAACCGACTTACGTCAATAGATTAGCTAACCAATTTGGTAATAATTTATAAAAAAAATAATAAATTGAAAGTGAAATGAACAATTGTTTATAACCGTTCTAACAAAATCATTAAACAGCAGTATTGAAGTTGTTTTAAATCTTTAATGGGTAAAAGTATGAAATCTTTTTACAGTATAAAACTAGCCAATTTTCTGAACTTTTTTTCAACGAATTTCTTTTATCATAGTGCAGAAATGCTATTTTTAATCTGGTTCTTCCTATTTTCATTCATATTTTTTTCATTAAAAATCACTCAAAATATATATCAATTAGGCATGATTTCTACGACAAGAGATGAAGGGAAGTTTGAACTTTCAGTCGATGGAAAAAAAAGAAAAAAGTTTGCGTTCAAATATATCAATTATGATAACCCTGTCAGCAATATCTTTTTTATCAGGCTATTTGGCGTTATTTTAAACTATTTATCAATTGTTTTTTGTTTTATCATTCTATCTAACTTATTAATAAATATTGTTTTTTATTTTTTGGGTTTAGGTAAAATGATTAATTTAAAGTACTATAAATACTATCTTTTTAGTGAATATAATATTTATGGCATTGCATGGATATTTGTTGCATTTGTTGTATCGGTAACTTGTTATCTGATTATCTATCATAAATATACAAAACAGTTTTTTTCAGAATTAGATAAGAAAGTTAATGAATCAATGATTTCAAATATTAAGAAATCTGATTTAAGAAGCGGTAGTTTATTGGATGTTAAAGATTTAAAATTTAATGAAGTCGATATTTATGATCCATCAGATTATTATCAAGAAGCGAAACAAAAAGATTCGTTATTTCTTGGTATTGATGATGAATCGACACCCATATTTTATAAAAAAAGTATATGGAATGAAACTAACGTACAAATAATCGGAAAAATGGGAAGTGGTAAAGGTGTATTAGCAACATCTGTATTTATCCAATGTTATGAAAACTATAATGATTTCAACGTATGGTTCGACCCTAAAAACGACGAATGGGCTTATAGTGTTTTCAAGAATAAATCAAAGAAAGATCAGTTCTTTTATATAGATCTTAATCGAGATGCAGAGCCTCAATTTAATATATTCCAAGATATTACCGTCACAGAACTTAATGAATTATTTGTAGCCGGTTTTGGACTTGGCAGAACAGGAACAAATGCTGACTTTTATAAAATTGGTGATAGAAAAGTATGTCGTGAATTGGCTAATCAGTTTGAGGATGAACCAGATAATATCAACATCAACACGATTATGGAAAAATGGAATAAACTACCTAATGAACTAAAACAGCAAGGTTCAAGTTTTTTCGGTCAGCTTGAAGAATTATCTGAATTAAAGTGTATTCAAACTGATAAAGGAATTAACTTAAAAGACATTATATCTGGCAATAAACCCGGCATGTTATATATAACAGGATCGTTAAGAGATGAAAATGTTGTTATGTTACAAAAAATGTTGCTGTTAAGAATAACGCAGATCATCGAAAAAAGGGACAGAAAACAAGATTTAACACACATTAATATCATGCTTGATGAAGTTCGATATATTTTATCTAAAAACACGTTAGAAATGATGGGAACAATACGAGATAAAAAAGCAAATATTATCTATACTCACCAATCGTTAGGTGATTTAGTTGGGGCAAGCCAAGATCTTGATCCTGCATCGACCAAAAATATCATGCTCGACAATGTTGGACTAAGATGGATATATAAACTTGATATAAAAGATAGTGCGGAATGGGCAAGTAATTTAACTTCAGAAACGCTAAAAGATGTAGAAAGAAGAACTTTAAGCTTAAATGATGCAAACGTAGAAATGGCAAGCAAAGAAACAACCATCTTTAAACAAAAAGCCAATTATATTGAAACGAGTGTTATACAGAATTTGCCGAAACGCTGCGGCTTAATTATCGGATTAGAAGGCTTGCCTAAGTTAGCTTACAGTAGCCCAATAATCGTATCTAAATTAGATAAAGTATTACAGATAGCACCTAGATTGGAACTTACCTACAAAAAAACAACACCAAAAAACAAGGTTGAAAAACAACCAGTCAAAAAACAGAAAAAAAATGAGACCACTGTGGATAAAGAATTACTTAATCAAACTACAGGATTAGAAGATTTTTTAGCATCCAAACTTAAAAAAGATAAAAACCTGTCTGATGAAATAATGATTGACATCGAAAGTAATCCTACCGCTCAACCAACGATTATAAATCATGAAGTGATTAAAGATTAACAATTTGTGATAACGATTTCAAAAAAAACATAAGGGTAACGTACGTACTAAAAAATTTTTACGTTTCAATAACTATAGAGAAAAGCTTATTCTGTCTAGTTTTTGGTTATCTTTTTCCAAAAAAAATCGTTATATTTCGTAAAGATAATAATTAACAAACAACAATTATAATTACAAAATTTACTAAATTAGAACTGAAAATATCGAAAATAGCTATTATAGTACGACCCATCTTTACAAATTCGTTTCAATTAGCGATTTGTGCGATTTTGAAAATAAATTAATAAAAATCAAATAACTATAAACAAAAAATAAAATAATAAAAAATTACAATAATTTGTAATCGTATATCATTATATTAGGAATAGAAGGAAATGAGGAAGTGGAGTTAGTTACGCTTTTAACAGCTTGTGCTTTAAATGTAAGTTCTGATTTATTAGAACCATTAATTCAATTAGAAAGCGGTTATAACCCTTATGCTATAGGTGTTGTGGGCGCTTCTGTTCCTCAACCTACTTCTTTAAATGATTTTTGGCACACTATTAATGATTTAGAAAAAAGAAACAAAAATTATTCGGTAGGTCTTGCTCAAATCAACATCAAAAATCTTCATCGATTTAATATTCCTGTTCTTGACGCAGTAGAGCCTTGTAACAACATCAAATTATCAAGTGTCATATTAAAAGATTGTTACTCAAATTATCAAGATATAGGGAAAGCATTGAGCTGTTATTACAGTGGCAATGATAAAACCGGTTTCAAACGTGATTTTAATAATAGTTATGTTGAACGATTTTTAACATCTTATGCTAACAAGCAAGAAAATGTTGTTATCAATTTTGATTATGACCAATTTTATCAACTCAAAAATCAAGTTGAAAATTATCATCAAAATCAACCATCAACACAAGTTGCCAGATCATCACATGTTAAAAATACTAATCAAGTAAAAAATTTTTCTAATCACAAGAAAAAAGAATCGTTTTTGAAAAAAACGATCAATATGAACTAATGGAGATAAAAAATGAAATTAATTAAAAATTTATTTTGGTTGTCAATCGGGATTTTGATTACTAACCCAAGTTTTGCAGCAGGACTATCCAAAACCACCGGTGGTATGAAAGATTTGCAAACTTCGATACATGCCATTGTTGGGGTCGTATTTCTTATAACTGGTCTACTTGTTGGTGTTATAGTTTGGCGGGGCACAAAAACATGGGAAGAGTGCTCTAAATGGGTTATTGGGGTTGCATTTGCAGGAGGAGCGGCAGAATTAATTGGTATTTTCTTTTAAAAATAAAAGTGTCAAATAAATGGAAAAAGATATTTTATACAAGGCATTAACCAGACCCGCACTAGTGTTGGGATTACCGTTACAGTTAATCATATTTATCGCTTGGATAACTGTAATGCTATGTATGTTTATTTCATACTTTTTTGTCGGTTTAGGTATTTTCCTTTTTATTACCTGTGTTGCTTTAAATAAAAAGGATGAAATGTTTTTTTCTATATTGGGAAAGAAATTATTGGTTTCAAGCGGAACGACCAGTTTGTCACAAAGTAAAAAGCTATATGGCAATAATATAGATTATGTAACATCATCGTCTTATCGGGCAATAAAAGTGGATAATAATATTAATTTAAAACATTTTTCAACTATCGAAAAAAACATACCTTACTCAAGTCATATCGATAATCACATTATTATTAACAAAAATGGTGATTTAGTGGCGACATGGGAAGTAAAAGGTATTTCCTTTGAAACAAAAGGTGATGATGAACTTGATATCAGAAAAAATGAACTTGATAATTTTATTCGCTCATTTTCAAATGAAAACATAGCAATATATGTAAATGTCATCAAAAAAAATACAGATATCAAAATAGGCGGTGATTTTACGGGGTTTTGGTTTGCTGAACAAAATAATAATCGATATCTCGATTACCTAAAAAGTCAGCAGAATAAAGAGACATTTATTTATGTTTCTTTGGTGATGAAAGGCGCGGATTTACAAGATAAAGCAGATAGCTTCATTACCAGTATAATTACAAAATTGATAGGCAAAAAATCGATTAATATCAAAGAAAAACAAGATTTCATTGATAATAACTTATTACAAATGAAAGATCTTTGTTTCAGATTTGATAAAGGATTATCTGAATTTGGCTCAAGGCGACTAGGGTTATATAACAAAAATGACTATGTTTATTCAGAATTGATTGAATTATATAACTTAATATTAAGTGGTATTGATCGACCGATAATAATCGAACCGACAAGGTTATCCAACCTATTAGCCACGTCTGATTATTATTTTGGTGAACAGACAGTTATCGCAAAGTCAAATAATCAAACTAAATACATAAAATGCGTTGAAATAAAAACTTATTCCAACGAAACCAATCAAGGTATCTTTGATTTTCTTCTCGCTTTACCGATAGATATTTGTATAACGCAATCCTTTTCTATTTTATCAGCCAAAAAAGGAGTGGATTTAATAAAAAGGAAGAAAAATCAATTTGAATCATCAAACGATGATGGTGTGTCTCAAGTTATGACTCTTAATTTATTTATTGATGATTTAGCAAGTGGCAATATTTCGATTGGAGAATACCATTTTAACGTATTTATTCGTGCCAATACGTTTGAGCAAGTCCAAAACCAATCAAAAGAAATTATACAATCGCTAAATAATAAAGGGTTTATTGCACAAGATAGCACAATATCATTAAAACCTAATTTCTTTGCGCAGTTGCCTTCAAATTTTAAATATCGAACACGCGTCGTTGAAATTACCAGTAAAAATTTTGCAGGAACAACGGGATTACACAATTTTTTAGCTGGCAAACGAATCGGCAATTGTTGGGGAGATGCGTTAACGGTATTACAAACTAGAGGCGGGCAACCCTATTATTTCAATATTCATGAAGAAAACGCATTTACTAATGATTTAGGTAAAGATCTAGTCGGGAATTTCATGATCATTGGTGGAACAGGCGCCGGTAAAACGGTTCTTGCATCCTGGATATTGGAACAAAGTTTAAAATTTAATAGTCCAACATCGTTTAAAACCAATGTATTAGAACAAACCAAAAAATTTAGATTTATCTATTTTGATAAAGATAGGGCTGTTCAGATGCATATGTTAGCCTTAGGTGGAAAATACATTAGTCTCAGAAAAGGATTCAATACCAATCTAAATCCTTTTGCGCTTGAAAGCACGCAAGAAAACATTAATTTTTTAGTTTCATTTATTAAACTACTTTGCTCATTAGACGGTGGTCCTGTATCTGTATTACAAGATAAAGAGATATATAGAGCCGTTAATCAAGTCATGTCCCGAGAAAGAAGCAAAAGAAGTTTTGGTATTTCATTATTACTTCAAACATTGGACATAGAACAGGCTGAGGATAAACGAGAAAAATCGATTCATGAAAGACTGCAAAAATGGAGCCGAAATGGTTTTTTAGGTTGGGTATTTGATAATGAAATAGATGATCTTGATATCGAAAAATACAATACTTTTGGCATTGATGGCACAGAGTTTTTAGATGATAAGGAAATTTTAGATCCGTTAATGTTTTACATTCTCCACAAAATAAAATTGTTATTGAATGGTCAACGGATTGGTGTTTTTATCGACGAAATACAAAAATATGCAGAATGTCCTACGGTTGACAACATGATCGACGATCTGTTTAGGGTTATCCGTAAATTACAAGGATTTATTGGCGGTGCAACGCAAGATTTGACTTCGATTGAACATACCAAAACATACAAAGTACTACTAACACAGACAGAAACTAAAATAGTTATGCCAGAAAAAGTATATCGGGAAGATTATTTTATTGAACGTCTAAAATTTACTGAAAAAGAGTTTCAATTACTAAAGACTTTGAAAAAAGCAGATAGAGAATTTTTAGTAAAAAAAACCAGTGTCGATACCGGAAAACCTGAAAGTATCGTTTGTCGATTAAATTTAGGTTGCCTAGGTGAGAATTTACGTATATTGAGCATTGGTTCATCAGAACGAGCAGTCGCCGATAAACTAATAGCAGAAACAGATGACCCTCAAATCTGGATTAAAAAATTAGGTCATTTATTACAAGCTGAAAATATAAATCAATAAAGGGAGAGAAAACAATGAAAAAAACAAAATTATTAATGTTAAGTTTATGCTTTATATCTTATAACGCATTATCTGCAGGTGTTCCTGTATTTGATGGCGCAGCCAGTATAAGAGCACTCAATGAGTGGCAAGAAAAACTACAACAATGGCAATCAACAAACAGCTTTCATAATAGTAATCTTACTTTAGGTCAGGAACAACTGGGTACTTTAAGAGGTATTAGAGATCAAGTTCGAAATTTTAATGTTAAAAGCTTACTTAAGGATATTAATGCCATTGATAAAATTATGCCTGACTATAATGCAATAATTAGCGGAAACTTTTCACAAGAATCTAATGCATTAGCAGCAAAATTAGATATTAATGGTCGATGTGTAAATAATATTAAAGAGCTGATTAATCTTTGTAAATCGGAAAATCTGAACTTAGCGGCTAACTATATTGCGATGGAAAAAGTCAATGAACAAATAAATGTCATTTCAGAAAAAATAGGAAAACTAGCCGATGAAGTCGCAAAATCTGATGATATTAAAAACAGTACAGATATCAATAATGAAATCACAGTATTTAACAATCAATTAGCATTATTGGAACGAAAACTATCACTTACACAAAAACAATATGAATCTAATCAAGAATTGATAAATAAGCAAAGAGAGCAAATTATCGATGAAATAGAATTACGACCGACAACACCAACATTTCAGTTCTTTCAGGATGAGTTAGATAGAAACAATCGTAATACTGTTAGTTTTGATGGTTTTTAAAAAGGTTTAAAAAAATAATTAGGTCTTCTTCAATTATTTAGCTTATTTGCATTGTTAACAATACATATATTGATAATATTTTAAGATTTTTGGGGAATGCCTAATAGGCTAATATTACATTATAAAATAGTCTTATAGGGTTGGAGAAAATTTAAAATGGCAGGAGTATTTACTACACTTCAGAAGTTTGTTGATAAGTCGCTCGCAGCAGTTACCGCCCCCAAAATTACGGATTTTGTGAGTGCAATCAGTGAAATATTCGGAAGTATCATGTTGTTATGGGTAACCTATAAAAGTATTGAAATTGCGCTGGGGAGTAGGCCTTTTAGGCTTGGAGAACACATTCATAAAATATTAATAATCTCTATTGTAACGAGTATTGCTTTTGATGCTGATGGGTGGATAAAAACAGTTATAGATATAGTAAAAGAAGTTAAAGGTGCATTAGTTGAAAAGGGAGGAGCAATTGCACAACTAGATAGTCAAACAGATAAGTTTAACAAAACCATTGAACCGATCATTAAAAAAGCATTTATATTTGATCGTCCCTTTGTTGCATTATCTTTATGGGCATGTTTCTTTATTATGTCTGGAAGTTGTCTTTTTGCATTATTAACATCTGAAATTATTTTGGCGTTTGCTTTGCTCTTTACTCCACTGGCAATTTTGTCGTTATCATTTGAAAATACCAAAAAAGTGTTTGAAGGATGGCTGACTGCAGTAGTCGGGGCTATAATTACAATGGTATTATCTGGATTGATGATGTCATTAATGTCAGGATTTTTAAAAACACTTTGCGATTCCATAGGTAAGTATCCCCTATCATACCGAGTAATTTGTGCTGCATGTTTATTCTTTGCCATTTTCTTTTATTATGTTATGTCAGAAGTAAAAAAGTTAGCTCAAGCATTAACTGGGTTTACATGTGGTTCAATTCTGAATGCATGGAATGGAGTTGTTAACACAGCTAACACTGCAGCCAAGGTAGCCGCATTATGATTCAAAAATTAATTAAACATGGTAAAAAAATGAAAATAATTATAATTTCTCTATTGTTGTTAACGTTAGTAGTAGGCTGTGTTAAAAGAAAAAATACTGTTCCTCTTGAAAATAACCAATTACAAGCAGTAAATAGTGACATTATTACTTATCAACTAATAGAAAATATAAAGGCGAAGTAAATGTCAGACAAAAAAAGTATACATGTTATAGATGAACTTACAAAAGAAAGTCTAACTTTCGAAAAAAATATTATCCAGAATCAGGAAAAATCCAAAAAATTAGCATGGATAGTAGCAAGTATTTTTATCTTATATTCGCTAGTGTTAACGGGGTCATTTGCATTTTTATTACCATTGAAAGAGACTCAACCCTATGTTATTCGAGTCGATAGCAATACAGGCTATACTGATATTATTCCATCCTTAACGGATCAATCCTTTACGCCGGATGAAGCACTCGATCGATTTTGGATAGCTCATTATATTGAATTACGTGAAAAATATGTTTATGAAACTCTTCAACAAGATTATGAAAGAGTGCAATTATATGGATCAGCAAATGTTAATCGGCAGTACATCGGCTTATTTAACGCAGATAATGCACCCTACAAATTGTATGGGGATGGTTATGCTATCGAAGTAAAAATTTTGTCTATAAATTTAGGGGTAAGTGAAGGAGAGACTAACACGAAGACTGCAATTGCACGGGCAGAATTGACAAGGGTAAACCTTGCTAACAATGAAAGAGTGAGCAAAAGAATTTTTGCTACCATAGCATATGACTATAAACCAAATTTATCACTAGCGTTAAATCATAGAACGTCCAATCCGTTAGGATTTCAAATATTATCTTACACCGTCGATACAGAAAATAGGTAATTTTAATGAAAAAGCTGATTACATTTTTAATAGTATTAATCACGTTTAATGCATATTCCGAAACCGATCCCCCAAAATCTAATTTTGATTATCGTGTTCGAGAGCTTGACTATAATAATGATGATGTAACTAAAATCATTGCGGTAGATGGTTACACCACAACCATAAAATTTTCAGATAATGAATACATACAATATGTAACCACCGGTTTTGAAGAGGGTTGGCAACATAAAATACAAAATAATTATTTAATCATAATGCCCAAACCTATCGACAATGGGGAAGGGACATTTTATAAACCATCATCACCAGATTGGAATACCAATTTAATTGTGATTACCGATAAAAGGGAATACTCATTCCAATTAATGATAGATGAAAAACAAGATAATAATTCATTCATTGTACGCTTTAATTATCCGAAAGATAGAGCCTTAGCCATAAAAAATGAAAATATAAGAAAAGCAAAAATATATCAAGAAGAGAAAAATAAACAACTTATAACAAAATCATTAGGAAAGTTAAGTACACCTGTGAACTGGAATTATTACAAATCTGTTAATAAAGGAAGTGAAAGTATTGTACCGGATTTTGTTTATGATGATGGCATACTAACCTTTTTAGGGTTTTCCAATGAAAAAGAGATCCCAAGTGTATTTTTGGTGAATAAAAATAAATCAGAAGAAATGCTCACCTACAATATGCGAGCCGATGTATTAAATAATTACCGAACGTTAGTGGTTCATAAAGTGGCAGAAAAATTAATTTTAAGAAATGGTAACAAGGTTGTTGGGATTTTTAATCAGTCTTACGGAACCTATAAACCAGAATATAAAACAACAATAAGCGATAATGTAATCAGAGTGATCAACCAGTAAGGATAGAAAATGAGTGTCAATCAAAATAATATGGAGTCAAATGAAGAAAATTTGAAATCGAATATCGCTGATGAATTGAAAAATGAGAAAAAATCAAAAGGAATATCATTTAAAACAATTTTCATGTTGATGATTGTTATCGCTATTGTGTTATTTATGTTAGCAAAGGGAATCTTATCGCTCAAAACATCATTAACAGCAGATAGACATGAAGGAGAACCCGAAGTTGTTACTGTTGATAATAGATCATTTAATATTACAAGAAATACTAGAAATCCTGATAATCTTTTACCCCCGAATGATCCAGAAAATGGTGTTGATCCAGAAAATCCAATCCCAAATGAAGTTGAAGTAGAGTCAAAACCCGTAATTATAAAAGGGCGTTTTGGATTAGCTAAAGGTGATGATAAAGATGTAAAACAACAAGAAACTCAACCAATAGTTCAACCAATACCTCAACAACAAAGTTCTGTCGATAACGAAAAAAACAAACAAGGTACCAAGATTGTTAAGGCGGAAGTATTAAAACTTAACCCTAATTTATCAATTTACAGGGGAACATTTATTAAATGCTCATTAAGGACAGCATTGATTAGCCAAATTAGTGGTGATGTTGGATGCATTATCAGTGATGATGTTTATTCGGCAAATGGCACGACCTTACTCATAGAAAAAGGTTCAATAGTTAATGGAGCCTTCAGACGAGCCAGTGTTAATCAAGGTGACGATAGAGTGTTTGTTTTATGGGAAGAGATCCGAACACCCAATAATTTAATAATAAGAATTGATTCAGGGGCGAGTGATGTATTAGGTGGCCAAGGTATTAGTGGTTGGGTTGATAATCATTTTTGGACTCGTTTTGGTAATGCTGTGTTAGTTTCTTTGATGAGTGATCTGTCAAGTGCTGCTGCATCACGATTACAAAAAGAACACACTTTTACTGATTTAAATAATACCACTCAAGGTGGAACGGATGTTGCTAAATCGATAATTGAGAAAAATGTTGATATTCCACCAACAATATATCGTAATCATGGTGATAGTGTTGGTATTTACACTAACCAAGATATTGATTTTAGTGATGTTTATAAATTAGAGTACAGAAAATGATGAATACTATTTTTTGGGAAAATACAGAAGTTTTATTTGGAAAATACCTATCAGATCCGAAAATAAAAGAAATTTGTGTCAATCCTGATGGTGCATTGTGGGTTGAAACAACCGACGATGAATGGATAAAAAAAGAATCGATTGAAAACGATATAAAAAAACCAGGTTCACTTTTACAATCTTTTGCGACGACCGCGGCAAATTACAATAATACAAAATTAGGTGAAACTAACCCCTTTTTAAGTGGGACATTAATCAGTGGTGAAAGAATACAATTAGTTTATGCACCCGCATCTAAAAACTTAATTGTAGATATCCGAAAAAATCATAAAACCAATGTACCGTATCAAAAGTATGTTGAACAAGGTTTATTTAATGATATCAAAGCATTTGGTGATAAAAGTAGAGATGATGAAGAGTTAAAAGAACTTTATCTTAGCAGAAATTTCGTCGATTTTATAAAAAAAGCCGTAGCTGTAGGTAAAAACATCATTTTTTGTGGTGAAACAGGATCGGGAAAAACGACCTTTATGAAAAGCTTAATGGAGTTTATACCATTAAATGCACGGTTAATATCTATCGAAGATACAGAAGAGTTAGCCTTTTTTAATCATGGTAACTATGCCCAACTTTTCTATGATAGCCAATACAAAGAAGAAGATCCGGTAACGCCATCAAAATTATTAAAAGCATGTTTACGATTAAAACCAACCAGAATTCTACTGGCTGAAATACGAGATCAAGTCGCCTTAGATCTCATCAAAGTAATTGGTAGTGGCCACAATGGAACACTATGTTCTTATCATTCACCTACAGTTGAAATGACTTTTCAAAAAATGGTGACTAATGTAATGGAAAATCCTAAAGCCGTAGGATTAAGTGATAAAACTGTTGCTAAAATGATAGGGTTATCAATTGATGTAGTCATTCAAATGTCAGCTTTTTCTGGTTCAAGAAAAATTACAGAAGTCTATTTTAAGGATGTCGATTATGAAAAGTTATTTAATTAAAGGGTTATTAATTATATTAATAGGATACCTAACAGGTTGTTCAACTCCACCTAAACCACCTAAATTGAATAGTGACAACTATAAATCTGTATATCAAGATCAACTATTTCGATATCCGACAAGTCGACTATCACCTAATGAACAAATTATCAAAGACTTTAAAGATAAATCAGTGATTTATACTGTAGTAGGCGCGCCAATTAAAGAGTCAGACAAAATAACTGTCATTTTTTTAGCAACTCATGCCGATTCAATAAAAATAATTGGCAACAAAAAAAATATTTATCTCTATGAAAATTATTTCAGAAAAATAGGGATTAAATGCCAATTTGTAACAGAAGAAATGGTTGATAAAAATGAATTTGTCACATTTATATTTTCAGGAAAACAGGGGGATAAGATTGTAAAATCAAAATAAAATGTAAAACATATGTTATTAAAAAATAACATGGGAATAGGAAAACAATAAAATAATAAAACTAAATAAAACCAGCGATAACATCTAAAAATAACGAATAATAAGCGTATTAAAAGATGTTATTCAATGAACAAAACAATGAAACACAAATGTATATCAAAAAACAAAATTGATAACATTCAATTACTATAAAAGCAGGTAATATTATGAAAAAAATAAACTATTTCAAGACAATTATCATATTGACTGCTTTTTTTTCATTAAACAGTTTTGCTGATGAAAAAGAAGACTTAGATAGATACCGGTTTGAATATAAAACAATTATGTCAAAAGAACATATATCGCCAACAGATCAGCTCAAAGCTAGCGATCTAAAAGAGAAAATACAACTCATTGAAAAAAACAACCCATCTTTAAAAGAAGATGACAGAAGTATAATCGATAGGCTTGCCGAAACTAAAGAATCAAAAATAGTTACAAGCTCAAGTCCTGCTAACACAAACGATATAGACTATCGCGAAAACGTGGGAATATCAGATAACCTGACTCATTTTACTAATGACAAAAAAAATCGATTTAATATAAACCAAAAAGATCTTTCTAATGATCAAGCAATAGCTTGTGGTGTTATTTTATGTTTATCTTCAGTAACAAGGCCGAGTGAATGTACATCTTATCTTAAAAAATTCTTCTCAATAAAAGTAATTACCAGAGGGATTTTCAATTGGACAAAAACGTTAACAGCAAGAAAATCTTTTTTAGCAATGTGTCCGGTTGATAATGATGACCAAAATTTAAATAACCTAGTCAACGATATTATTCCAAACCAAAAAACAGATTGTACAGCTGACGAATTAAACAACTTGCAAGATAAAAAAGGGGATAGTATAAGAACCATTGCAAAATTACCAGATTACTGTGAAGCATTAGCCAACCATGCCTATTCTGATATCAAACTACCTACCTATCATTGTGATGGAACCTATTATTCAAACAAAGATTGGCGACGAGGTTACAGTGCGATAATAATTAGAGGAAAAAATCCGAAAAAAGAATATGATGCATGGAAGAGTCAAGGAAATAAAGGGCATATGGAAAAAATAAATTTTGGTTATGGTTATTTTAAACATTACCCAATTACCAAAAAATGTTGGAAAGATGAAAATTAAGCTAAATTTTAAATGATTTCTGACATGAAAATATAAACAGCAAACTATCAATTTAAACAATCAAAAATTGATAATGACTGTTAACGAAAACTAAAAAGTTAATCCTTAACACTAAGGATTAACTTTGTTGGTTAAAATAACAGTGAAATTTATGATTAATTGTATCAAATATTCAACTCACAATCTTTTTTACACACAAAATATCATCTATTGCATCAAACAATATCGTAACTGATTTTAGTCGCTTCTTATATACATAAAAACACTCATGACCAGCAATGGGTAGTTTAAAAGCTATTATGAAAAGGTTTACATAAAATAAATTTTAAAACCATAATCCTAAAATATCCTACGAATCCTATCGCTAAAAAAATTAAACAATTAATACATTCTTCCTTTTTACCTATTTTGAGCAGTAAACAGATAATTATCAAAAAATACGTAAATAATGAATAAGTACCGTTATCGAATAAAAATTTATCCTAGATAAACCCCAATTTTCTAGAATAAAAGTCTGATTTTTCATTGAGTAAGACAATTATCGCTGTTGGTCTATGTATTTGTTGTCTGAGTTTTTCTAAACTCGTTTGATCAAGTTGAGGGATCTGATTTTTGATTTTTTCCCATTTTGCACGTCTTAGCGAAATTCGACTTTGCTCCCAGGCATATTCACTATGACTAGAGTAAGGAATAATTTTTTCATTTTGTTGATAAGCTAAATAGATATCAACACTATCTTCTGATAAACGAGTCGCCACTTCGACTTCGTTATCCCATCCCATTTTTGAATCACGCTTATAACCTTCATTCAAATTTAATACGTTTTGATTGGCGATAGACGATTTACTTAAATTAGCCCCTTGAGCACCATGATAACCTTTTTGTAATCCTGCTGGTGGTTCAAGATCTTGTTCATAAACGGATTCAATTAATTGCCTTGCATCATCCGGCATTTTAATGCAACCTTGCTCGGATAGTATCTTTTGGGTATACCATAAATGAGCCGGATTAGCGTAAACATAACTGGTATTTCGAAAGGCTGGTTCGTCAAGCCAATTCGCGTTAGGTTCAGCTTGCCAATCTGGGGCAAGCACGGTTAGGGTAGGGGGATGGCGTTCATCAAACGATTGATTTTTTTCATCATATGGCTTGATATTGCCCTGTTTATCGCGAACATGCCGTTGTAAACGGCCAGCTCGTTGTATCAATAAATCTATCGGGGCAATATCGCTGATCATTTCATCAAAATCAAGATCCAAGGATTGTTCAATCACTTGTGTTGCTATAATGACTTTTCCTGCACGAATTTGATGATTCGATGTTTTTCCAGCCCATTGTAATGTTTTTTCTTCAATTTCCAAACGGTCACAATACGCAAAACGGCTATGAAAAAGTAGGATTTGTGTATGATCCAGTTGTAAATTGAGTTGAACTTGTTGATATAGACTAATTGCATCTTGTACACTGTTTTTGATCCAGCAAATAATTTTACCTTGTTGTATTGCTTTGCTGATTTTGTCTATTCCTGCTTCAATATTGTTAATCCATTCGATATTTACTTGGCGTTTAACTTCTTGTCGGGTTTCAATCGCTTGTTCAACTAAGCCGTTATGATTAAGCTGTGTCATGAGTGGAAAAGGTAATGACTGTTCTAATTTTAAAGCTTGTTTGTTGCCATTTAAGCCTTTATAAAAGGCTGTGAGCAGTTTTTGACGCAGAAAAAAAGGTAATGTTGCTGTCAAAATAATAACACTGCCACCTTGTAACGCATGGTAATGTAATAAGTTTTCGAGTAGTTTTACCATGTAACTGTCATAAGCATGAACTTCGTCTAATATCAGTAATTTATGGCGTAATCCTAATAAACGTAACGATTGATGTTTGAAAGGCATAATTGCCATTAACGCTTGATCTAACGTGCCAACTCCTACTTCAGCTAATAACGATTTTTTTCGAGTATCAACAAACCATTCATTACATTCTCCACTCACTGATTGTTCACCCTTGGGGTATTTTTGCTGGCTAATTTCATCGTGATTTAAAATTGTTTGAGTAAAATGCGGATTCATATAGCTAGAGCCATGAGCCAGTACCAGCGAAGGATGGCTATCAGCTTGATATAATTGTTCGTATACTTGAGCGGTACGCTGATAAATAGCATTAGCTGTTGCTTGTGTTGGTAAGCCGATATAGATACCCTGTGCTTTTTTAGCTGTCATAAGCCGATGTGCTAAAATCATTGACGCTTCCGTTTTTCCTGCACCCGTCACATCCTCCATAATAAAAAGTTCTGCACCATTATCAGAAAGTTGACAGGTTAACGCTTGTTGCTGTAGTGGTGTTGGTTTTTCAATGAAAGGAAACAAATTTTTAATATCACTAAAAGGAGTGATTGGCGATGCTGTTGGTAAAGTGGCAATGGCTTTTTCTGCTTTCAACATCGCATGATTATGCCAATATTCATCAAGTGGCATGGGCTGTGAACAAAACGGAAAAAATTGTTCATTTGAACCAAGCCAATCACTGATTACGGTTAAACCCGCAATTAACCAACTTATTTGTTTTAATTTTTTATAATAATTTTTATCAAAAAAATGGCAAGCATGGTGTGCTAGATTGTTATCGACTATAAACAATTGATTCAGTGCGATAATATAGTCTAAAGCCGATTGTTTATCTTGTTCATTAAATGATAAATTACCATAAGCTTCTCGTTCTGGTGGTTTGCCATGATGTCCCGTCATAATAAGTAGCCATGTGTCATATAATTCATCAATATCTTCACTATGTTGTTCAAGCTTAACGTTTGGTTGGTGTTTAAGTGAGTTATTCCATAACCAAAAACCAAGCGAATCATGTCTAGAATTATAGCTTTTAGATGGATCGACGCTGACAAGCTGCGGATGATTGTGTTTAAATAATGCTTGGAATCCATTCGCAAATTTACCAATATCATGCCAAGCCAAAAAATAAGCAAACCAAAGCGCTGCTTGATCGACATCTTTTGCAGAAAAACCAATTTGTTCAAATAATTGCGAAGAGTTAAATAAATTTTGTTTAACTATTTGATAACCACATGCAGCGACATCTAAATTATGATAAGCAAGTAAGTGATAACTACTGTTGTCAGAACTTTGATGGCATTTGCCCCAATATTGATAAAATGGCTGAGTCACTAAATGTATTCCTTGATTGTTTTGCTACTGTTTTGTCCGTTTTATTATTTATGCTTATTTAACTTAATAATTTTCATTAAATTTCGAAAAATTTAGTTTGTTAATATAATACTGTTTAGTATAAAAATGAAACAAAATCTTTTATACTGAAACATAAAGTAAATGTTAAACTTTTTTGATGATTAATTAATTAGTCAGATTATAATGGTGGTTGTACTGGGTGAATTTAGTGCTAATATTTAGATTTTGCTCACTTAATTGAAGTTTGGCAAAATAGAATATTTTAACTGTTGAGGGTAAATAATTTTAGTCATTATCGATGACAATAAAATTTTGCGCTAACAAATAAATTTAAAATTGATTAAAACAGGAATTAAATTAGGATGATTCGTCAAATCAAACCCAAAATAAAATCAGTACTCATTGCTTGTTGTATGAGTGGATTTGTCATTATTCCTCAATCTGTTAATGCCAATCAAACAGAAGACAAAACAACGCAACAAACGTCACAAGCTGTAGAGCAGTCTTCGGATAGTCGTCAGCAAATGGCAATGCGTGACATAGTTCAAACGAACGAACAGATTTATCATAAAACTATTTTTTCGTTATTAGGCGAACCTAAATATCCTGACAATTTTGAACATTTAGAGTATGTGAATCCAAATGCGCCGAAAGGTGGAATTATTAAACTAGCTGAGATTGGTTCGTTTGATAATTTCAATCGCTATGCCAGTCGTGGTGCGCCCGAAAAAAATTCAGGTGCATTATATGATACCCTTTTTACGAATACCGCAGACGATATCACCAGCTTTTATCCATTAATAGCAACGTCGATTACTTATTCTGATAGTTACCGCTGGGCTGAAGTTTTAATTAATCCTAATGCGCGTTTTCAAGATGATCAGCCAATAACCGCTGAAGATGTGGAATTTACCTTTAATAAATTTATGACTGAAGGTGTGCCTCAATATAAAGTCTATAATCAAGGCGTGACGGTTAAGGCTTTAGATACTTATCGAGTTCGTATTGAATTGCCAAAATCCGATCGTGAAAAATTACTTTCGTTTGTCGGCAATATGCGCGTTATTCCAAAACATTTTTGGCAACATCATAATTTTTCAGAACCCTTAACGACCCCACCGGTTGGTAGTGGGCCTTATTTTATTAGTGATTATAAAATGGGGCAATACGTGATTTATCGCCGTAATCCTCATTATTGGGCGAAAGATTTACCCGTTAATCGAGGTTTAGATAATTTTGATGAAAAACGCATAGAATATTATATGGATAGCAGTATTGCATTAGAAGCCTTTAAGGCCGGTGAATATGATTTTCGGGGTGAGTCCCAACCTAAAAATTGGTTTACGCAATATCAAGGTCATTATTTTGACACAAACGATATCATCAAGCAGGAAAAGCCGATAAAAACTGCAACCGACACCAGATGGTTAGCCTTTAATTTACAAAAAGATCTGTTTAAAGATATTAAAGTTCGTGAAGCGATTACGTTAGCATTCGATTTTGAATGGTTAAATCGTGCTTATTACTATAACAGTTATAAAAGACCGACCAGTTTTTTTGAAAATACAATTTATGCTGCAAAAGGAACCCCTACCGAACAGGAGCTAAAATGGCTGAATATCTATAAAGATATTATCCCTGAACGTGCTTTTGGTGATGCTTATTCATTGCCTAAAAGTGATGGTCAGGGTTTTAATCGTGAAAATTTATTAAAAGCCGCCCAATTACTCAATCAAGCTGGCTGGAAAATTGAAAATGGCGTGCTTGTCAATGCAAAAACTAAGCAACCTTTTGAATTTGAACTTATTGCTTACCTTGGTGAAGATATTAAATATGCTATTCCATTTCAGCAAAGCTTATCAAAATTAGGTATTAATATGAAAATTACGTTGTTAGATTCGGCTCAACACTTACGCCGTATGCGTGAACGTGATTATGATATGATGGCTCGTAATTATGGGGCAGTGAATTATCCAACGTCAGATCTGATGATTCTTTGGGGGAGTGAATATCTTAATTCGTCATGGAATGGTTCAGGTTTACATAATCAAGCCATTGACGGTATCATCGCCGAAATCACCAAGAATGTCGATAATCAAGAAGCATTAATCCCACTAGGACGAGCGCTTGATCGTATTCTTACTCAAGAATACCCCATGATCCCCATGTGGTATAATAGCCAAACATTTTATGCTTACTGGAATAAATTTGGGCAACCAGACATCCAACCCACTTATGCAATAGGCGTGGATAGTTGGTGGTATGATGCTGATAAAGCAGCTAATTTATCTAAGAATAAGGAACATTGATATGCTCAATTATCTAATTCGTCGATTGATATTCATTATTCCAACACTGTTTGTTATTTTAACGATCAATTTTTTTATTGTACAAGTAGCTCCAGGTGGCCCAGTTGATCAAGCCTTAGCTATGATAGAAAATGATGCCAATGGTGGACAAAGTTTGTTACCGGGTGGTGAAAGCACTGCATCATCTTCGCTGCATCAAAAAAATGAGTCAAATTATCGTGGTGCTCGAGGACTTGATCCCCAAGTTGTGGCGATGATAGAAAAACAATTTGGCTTTGATAAACCCCTTTTTGAACGTTACATTGATACGCTCAAAAATTATCTTTCCTTTGACTTTGGAAATAGTTTTTTTAAAAGTGAATCGGTTTTAGGATTGATTGCTAAAAGCTTGCCTGTTTCGATTTCTTTAGGGCTTTGGAGTACGTTAATCGTTTATATGATTTCTATCCCTTTAGGTATTCGTAAAGCGGTTAAAGATGGTTCTGCATTCGATTTTTGGTCAAGTATGTTAATTATCATTGGTTATGCAATACCCGTTTTTTTACTAGCTGTTTTATTAATTGTATTGTTCGCCGGTGGCAGTTATTGGGATATTTTTCCGCTTCGAGGATTGATTTCAAATAATTTTGACCAACTCGATTTTTGGGGAAAAGTAAAGGATTATGCTTGGCATATCTGCTTACCAACCATTGCTATGGTGATTAGCGGTTTTGCTTCGTTGACGATGTTAACAAAAAATCTATTTTTAGATGAAATTCGAAAACAGTATGTTATTACTGCGCGTGCTAAAGGCTTAAGCGAAAGACAAATTTTATATAAGCATGTTTTTCGTAATGCGACATTATTGATTGTTTCAGGCTTTCCTGCTGCATTTGTTGGCATTTTATTTACCGGTTCGTTGTTAATAGAGATTATCTTTTCGCTTAATGGTCTAGGATTATTAGGCTACGAAGCGATTATACAACGTGATTATCCGGTAATTTTTGGTTCACTTTATATATTTACCTTAATTGGACTCATCACTAAATTGTTATGTGATCTATCTTACATGGTGATTGATCCACGTATTGACTTTGAGGCTCGTAATTAATGACCACTCACTACTCTATTAATCAACAACGTTGGCAACGATTTAAACATAATCGTCGTGGTTATTATTCGCTTTGGCTATTTTTGATTTTTTTTGTTATTAGTTTATTTTCAGATTTTATCGTTAATGACAGACCAATTTTTATCAAATACCAGAATAACTATTATTCACCTATTTTTCATTTTTATCCGGAAACTGAATTTGGTGGACAGTTTGAAACGCAAACTAACTTTTTAGATCCTCAAATACAAGAAAAAATAGAACAAAACGGTTGGATGTTATGGCCACCTTTTCGTTATACCTATAATACATTAATTTACGATACTAATAGTACCTTTCCGACGCCACCTTCTGCATTGCATTGGCTAGGGACAACAGATGCAGGTTTTGATGTTTTAGCTAATATTTTATATGGTTTTCGCATATCGATGTTTTTTGCCATTCTTTTAACACTTTTTACCTCGATTATCGGCATCATCATTGGGGCTATACAGGGGTATTATGGTGGTAAAGTCGATATGATTGGGCAACGTTTCATCGAAATTTGGAGCGGATTACCTGTCCTATTTGTCATTATTCTTCTCGCAAGCATTTTACCGCTTAATTTTTGGTGGTTACTAGGTATTACTGTTTTGTTCGGTTGGATGGCATTAGCTGGCATAGTAAGAACAGAATTTTTACGTACACGTAATTTTGATTATATCCGTGCAGCAAAAGCAATGGGCGTTAGAAATTATAAAATTATGTTTCGTCATATTTTACCTAATGCCATGGTGGCAACTTTAACCTATTTACCGTTTATTCTTTGTGGCTCAATTACCACATTAACATCGCTTGATTTTTTAGGCTTTGGTTTACCGATTGATTCACCATCGTTAGGCCGTTTATTACTACAAGGCAAAAATAATTTGCAAGCACCATGGCTTGGCATTAGCGCTTTTCTAATTATTGCAACGTTGCTTTCCCTTCTGATTTTTATTGGTGAAGCCGTAAGGGATGCATTCGATCCAAACAAAGGAGTGTATCAATGAGTTTACCTTTATTATCTGTACAAGATTTAAGTATTGCATTCAAAAGACAAGCTCATCTCACTTCGCAAGTGGTCAGTCATATCAGTTTTGATATTCATGAACAAGAGACACTTGCATTAGTTGGGGAATCAGGATCGGGTAAAAGTGTGACAGCACTGTCAATTCTACGCTTATTGCGTAACGAACAAGTGATTTACCCAACTGGGAATATTTTGTTTGAAGGAAATTCATTACTGCATGCCAGCGAAAAATCACTTCGTAAAGTACGAGGTAATCAAATCAGTATGATCTTTCAAGAACCAATGGTATCACTTAATCCATTACATACTGTTGAAAAGCAGCTTTATGAAGTTTTATCATTGCATCGAGGCATGCGACGTAACGAAGCCAGAAGCGAAATATTGCAATATCTTGATCGGGTTGGAATCAAAGAGCCTAAAAATAAATTGTCAGCTTATCCTCATCAATTATCAGGAGGAGAAAGGCAACGAGTTATGATTGCTATGGCAATATTAACACATCCTAAACTATTAATTGCTGATGAACCAACGACGGCTTTAGACGTTTCTGTACAGGCGCAAATTATTCAGTTACTAAAAGAATTAAAAACCGAACTGAATATGAGTATGCTATTTATTTCGCATAATCTAAGTATTGTAAAAAAATTAGCGGATAAAGTGGCAGTAATGCAACAAGGTCAAATCGTTGAATATAATAATAAACAACGTATCTTTTTACGTCCGCAACATCCATATACTCAAACATTATTAAACTCTGAACCAAGTGGTGAACCTATCGTTTTACCTGAAACACCGGGGATACTGCTTAGTGTTAATCATCTAAATGTTGAGGTGACAACGCAAAAACGCTTATTTAGCAGTAAAAAGAAAAAAATTGTTGATAATGTCGGTTTTGTCATTCATCAAGGGGAAACCGTGGGGCTGGTTGGTGAATCAGGCTCAGGTAAAAGCACAACGGCAATGGCGATACTTCGGTTAATAAAATCTGACGGCGATATTTTATTTGATGGTCACCATATTGATCATTTAACCGCTAAAAAATTACTCCCGTTCCGTAGTCGTATTCAAGTGGTGTTTCAAGATCCTTTTTCATCGCTAAATCCTCGTTTTAATGTTGAGCAGATTATTAGTGAAGGATTGTTAACCCATAAAAAACTAAGTAAATCTGAACGAGAACAGGCTGTGATTGATATCATGCTTGAAGTTGGTCTTGACCCAAAAATGCGTTTTCGCTATCCAACAGAGTTTTCAGGAGGGCAACGTCAGCGCATTGCTATTGCCAGAGCATTGATTTTGCGACCAGAATTACTCATCTTAGATGAGCCAACCTCATCTTTAGATCATACAATTCAGCAACAAATTATTTATTTACTTAAATCATTGCAACAAAAGTATCAACTGAGTTATCTTTTTATCAGCCATGATTTAAGCGTAATTTATACTATGTGTCATCATGTTGTTGTTATGAAAGAAGGAAAAATTGTCGAACAAGGATTGTGTGAAAAAGTCTTTTCTGAACCTGAAAATGAATATACAAAAACCTTGTTATCTTTTTTCGATAAACCAATGAAGCTAAAAGTAAAAAATAAAACACTGATTTATTCAGATAAAATCAATGAGCAAGAAGAAAAAGAAAATAAAAAACTAAAAAATCAAGTCAATTGGGCAGACGCGTTGTTGATGCGAAAAGAGTAATAATAAAAATTAACGCATTAACACGCATTTTTAAAAATTATCTTAAATTAACTTTATCAATAAATTATGCAAAAACGAAGACTACCTTTTTTTATCGCACCATTATCCATATTGTTTTCAACTAATGTCATAGCACTGAATTGTCGTGATGATATTACTCAAAATCAAGTTGAAGCCAATAATTATATCTTCCAACTTTATGATTATCTTGATACACCAGCAACGGGAATAAAGCAAGAAATCAGAACGACAACGACCCAAAAAATAGGTATGCAGGAGAATGAAACGAATGCCAATCATTCATTAGAATATGATCCAAACGGACTAATTACGTTAAGTCATTATGAGCTGTATTCTGCTCAAAACAAACGATTATATTCTGAACATCTCCAAAAAATAAATACTGGTTGGGAAAATATTATCGAAGATTTTGAAGATAAAACTAACAGTATAACTCAGTTTACGACTGATAAAGACGGTAAAATTATTCAGTCTCATCAAGTGAAAAAAGCGGTTGATTTTATTTTTATTCAAAATGATAGTTATCAATATGATACCAATCATTGTTTGGTTAATAAAAATGTGCACTGGCAACTTAAAGAAACGGATGAGCAGGGTAACTATACCGGTAATGATTTGAATGGTGTTTCATTATTTACGTATGAATATCAAGATCAAAAACTCGCAAAAGTAGTGACTCAATTTAGTAATGGTTTAAGCAATGAAAGTGATTTTTCTTATCAATATGAAAATAATCGCTTAACGTCAATTCAATCTACTAATTTTACAGACGGTAAGGAGTCAGCTAACTATTTAACTCAATTACTCACCGTCAATGATAAAAAAGATTGGCTTTCGGCAAATAGAGTAAATAAACTTCAACCAGATAAGCAAGTGAACATCGTTAGACAAATCACTTATTATTAATCTTGAAACCATTAGCGTTATCATCTAATAACGCTAATTGCAATTTCAATTATTATGTTCTGACAAACAAAATAAAAAGAGCGTGAATCGTCCATGCCAGCGCCAAACCAAAAGTTAACAGTTTTTCACGTTTAGGATGAATATTAAACTGGTGCAAAATCGTTAAAATTTGTTGTAATGCGCACCAAATGGGTAAGCATATCATCAACAGCAAAAAGATTTTACCTGGTTCGCTACTAACTAATTTTAAAATATAGGAACGAGTTTGAGCATCGCCAAAAGGAATAATCAATCCAATGATAATCATCACAACCGGAACAAAAACAGCTGCCCACGTACCGCCTAAGGCATATAATCCTTTGATAACAGTATTATTCGAACGTTTAGTTTCTGATTCTTGAATTTTCATGATTTAAACACCACTCATCTTAATATCAATTTAATTAATAACACTGATACGGCAATTGTGATTATCCATAAACAGGCGATGAGTAACCAAGCTTGAGTTTGCTTATTATCAGTCGTTAATGATAATGCTTTAGGGACTTTTATAAACCAAATTATGCTATGTAACAGTGCCGACAAGAGTGCTACACAATTAAGTGCAACCACAACGGGTTTTTGTAAAAAGAAGATAAAGTGGTAAAACTCATCTTGTCCAATCGCATTCGTGTACATACAAACTACCCCATAAGTTAAAACAAAACTGATCCATAACATTGAAAACGGCGTTATTTTGCTAATGATCGAAAAAATCAAGGATATCTTGGTTTTTACCTGCCCATTGTCAAGCTGATGAGGATTGTCTAGGGGATTTTGATGATTATTTATTGGAAATTTAGTGTTATTTTTAGGATTCATAACTCTCTCAACATTTGATTTATCTACCAGCTTTTACATTTTATATCAGTTTCATAATAGCTTTTAACAAGCAATTATAGTGGCAAACCGGCTTGATGTCGCTAGTTTAATATAAGTAATGTTAAAGATTTTACCGTTCTAAGGTTGCACATAATGTGCATGATTTTAATTATTAGAAAGCTATGTGAAAAAATTAAAATAAGCAATAATACAAGCTGTTATATGTAAATTTTTAAAAAATTTGTAGTGGATCACATTTTTATCATTAATTTATCGTAAAAAATGTAATCTTTTGGTTAAATAAGATTTAAAATTGTTAAATAGATTGATAGCAAATATACATAATCAATTTATATTAATGAATCAAACTTGTGATGAATTAATGGTTTATTAATAAATAGATAATCGGTGTCAGATCATAACATCGATTTTATATGAAATTAAGGAGTAAAAAATTTGTCTACTTTATCTTTATTAGACGAAAAATGGATACCGGTTGTTCATTTCGATGGTCACCTTAGTAAAATTCAACCCAGCCAACTGGTTGATGAAACCATTTCAGATTTAGCTTATTTAAGACCCGATTTTCAAGGTGCGGCTTACCAGTTTTTGATTGGTTTATTACAAACCACACTATCGCCCGAAGATAATTCAGAGTGGCGAAAATATTGGAATAATGGTTTTTCATCACAGCAACTAACCGAAGCGTTTGAACAAGTCAGAACAGCCATGCAATTTGGCGCAACAAAACCCTCTTTTATGCAAGATTTTGCTAAATTGGAGGGTAAGAAAATACCTATAACGAATTTATTAATTGATGCTCCGGGTGAGAATGCATTGAAAAAAGATACCGATCACTTTGTTAAACGTGGTTTTGTCAAAGTGATGTGCCCACACTGTGCCGCTATGGCGCTATTCACTTTGCAAACTAATGCCCCAGCGGGTGGTCAAGGACATCGGGTGAGTTTGCGTGGGGTCATTGGTCCAATTACTACTTTAATCATGCCAGAAGTGAGTAAACCGACTCCATTATGGAAAAAATTGTGGTTAAATGTGATCCCTTTAGATGATGAAGAAAGACCACAGCAGTTTGATGCATCAGTCTTTCCTTGGTTAGCACCAACCAAGACCAGTGAACCACCTAAAAATTTAAGTCTATTTCCTGAACAAGCTAATTACTGTCAAGCTTTTTGGGGAATGCCTCGGCGTATTGAGTTAGATTTTCATCAAACTGAGCAGGGGCAATGTGACATTTGTGGTGAATTATCGAAACAACTGATTACCCAATATCAAGCTAAAAATTATGGCATTCAATATCAACATTGGCAACATCCGTTAACGCCATATTCGACAAATAATAAGACAGGTGAACAGAAGGCCATTAAAGTGCTACTGGGTGGATTAATTTATCGAGATTGGTTAGGTATGGTGAGTGCCAATGATGATACGCATTCGGCTAGAGTGGTAACAACTCATTTTGAACGAAACTTTGCAGGTAAACAACATTATCATTTATGGTGTTTTGGCTACAATTTCAAGCAGATGGATGCTCTTTGTTGGTATGAACACTTATACCCAGTATACCCTGATTTGGCCAAAACTAACAGTGATTTAAAAGAGTTAATTGCTCAAGCATTAGAACTCAGTAAAGATATGCAGGAGATTTTAAAAAAATCAATTGAAATTTTCGTTACAACTGACAAAAAGAAGAAAAAAGAGATCGAAAAAGTGCTCAAAAAAAGATCGATATCAATTGAGATTGCGTATTGGAAAGAAACAGAATTATTATTTTATGAGTTTATAAAAAAACTTATAGAACAAAAAGACAATCCCAACGGTCGGCAACCATTGTTAATTGAATGGGCAGATACATTATTAAATTATGTTACTCAAATCTATGATAAGGTCGCTTTTGGTGATCTTGAACAATCATTTAAATATAGCAAAACTGAAACAGCTGATCGAATTTCTTGTAATCAAATAAGTGGTCGAAAAAATTTACTTAATCAATTTAATGATCTTAAAAAAAAATACAATATATCAAATAACTTTGATTACGTATAAGGAGAATAACGTGTCAAGAAATCTTATCAAAAAAACGCTCATTCTTAATAATCATCATAAAATAATTATTAATGAATGGTTTTCTAATTTACAGGATCAAGAATGTTATTTCTTTGGTAAAGCTTACAATGGTTTAAAGTTACGAGCAGATCTGAAAAAAGTACCTTTTCCATATGGAGTAATGCTCAAAGAAGGTTATTGGTTATTAGCTAATCAGTTATTTGAAGAAAATAGCTTTCTAATAGGTTCAGATAATCATCATCAAGCACTCGCAATTTTTGTTGCTGTTGCTATTTTTGCCAAACTAAATAATGAAAATGCTTCTTTTGCATCACAATTAAATGAAACAAAAGAAAAAAATCAACAAAAGTTTCTATCTCCTTTACGCTTTAACCAACTTGTTGCAAATATTACTGATGAAGAATTTTGCCGACGTTTAATCCGAGCAGTTAAATCACGTGGAGATGAAGGTGTAAACCTCTTCTCACTTGCTGATAGTATCTTTTTATGGGCAAAAGAGCGGGATAATCGTCAAAAAAATTTATTAAATAATATGGAACCATTTAAACGTAATTCTGTTCGTTGGGCAATGGATTACTATTCGACCGAAAAATCAATTAAGGAATAACTATTATGAGTACATTTTTACAATTACATTTATTAACTGCTTATGCGCCTTCAAATTTAAATCGTGATGATTTAGGTCGTCCGAAAACAGCTAAAATGGGAAATAGTGAACGTTTACGTATTTCTTCTCAGAGTTTAAAGCGTGCTTGGAGAAAATCAGACTTTTTTACTGAGTCACTAACTGAAAATATAGGTGTTCGTTCACGTAAATTTATTACTGAATGGGTTTATAAACCTATGAAAGAAAAAGGAGTAGAAGAAAAACTTGCAATATCATGTGCAAAAAAAATAATGGAAAACTATCGAAAAAATAAAAAGTCAGAAGATGAAGCGAAAAAAGATACAAAGGAAAATGGGAAAAAATCTGAAGAATCAAAAGTAAACTTCGATATGGATCAACTTATTCATATTAGTAATGATGAACAACAGGAAATAGAAAGACTAGTTGCACTATTAATTAATCAGAAAAGAGAGCCTACCCAAGACGAATTGAATAAATTAATTAAAACTCGTCAAGAAAATAGTAGCATTGATATTGCTTTATTTGGTCGAATGTTAGCGGGTAAAACAGAATTTAACATTGAAGCGGCTTGTCAAGTTGCTCATGCTTTAAGTGTGAGTGCAATTTCTATCGAAGATGATTTTTTTACTGCTGTTGATGATTTAAATGATAAAGGAAAAGATGCGAGTTCAGGGCACTTAGGCGAACGTGGATTTGCCTCGGCACTGTTCTATACTTATATCTGTATTAGTCGTGATCTACTCCTTGATAACTTAAATGGTGATGAAGCATTGGTTGAAAAGACACTAAAAGCATTAACTGAATCCGCTATAAAAGTGGCGCCAACTGGCATGCAAAATAGCTTTGCATCACGTGCTTATGCCTCTTATTTATTGATTGAAAAAGGTACTCAGCAACCACGTTCACTTGCTGTTGCTTATTTTAATCCTATCCGTAGCCAAGATATGGTGAATGATGCCATAACTCGATTAGAGCAACAATTGGATAAGTTTGATCAAGTTTATGGTCAATGTGCGGATGATCGCTACAAACTCAATATTGAAAGTGGAGAAGGGACACTTGCAGCTGCATTAAAGTTTGTTGCGGAAAAATAAGGAGCAGTCAAGATGATAAAACATCTTATTTTTCAGATTTATGCACCGCTCACATCGTGGGGGGAACCGGCTGTTGGCAATATTCGCCACAGCAATATTATTCCTTCCCGCTCAGCTTTATTAGGCTTTTTGGCTGCAGCATTAGGTATTCGGCGTGATGACGATCGTATTGATGCTTTCAATCAACATTATTTTATTGCTTCTCGCCCTTTTATTATTAAAGGAAGTTGGTTGTATGATTTTCATACTGTTCAATTTCCAATCCCTAAAAGCAAAAATTCTAAAAAGGTTGATGAGCAAGATTCAAATAATCTGGTAACTCATCGTGAATATTACAACGATGTCTATTATCAAATTATTATTACCGAAACAAAAAGCGCCCCTTATTCTGTAGAGCAGATAAAGCAGGCATTATTAACGCCTGTCTTTCCACTTTATGTAGGTAGAAAAAATTCGCCATTGTCATTGCCGTTAGCCCCCATAATTTATGAAGGGCTGCTTAGTGATGCTTTTGTATTCGCTAATGAACATTATCATCAATACCACCAATTAGATCCTGTCCTAAAGTATTTAGTTGATAGTGATGCTAACGAATATTACTGGGATCATCCTGATCAAGAAGCGCATTTTGACGTAATGAAAATACAATTTCGACAAGATCAGCCTATTAACCGGAAGCGTTGGCAATTTATCAATCGTCAGCAATATACAGGACACTTAAAAAGGAGCGAATAGATGTATTTTTCGAAAGTCGAGCTAAAACTTGAGCGACTTCCTTATGTGATGCAACAAAAAAGGTGGTCTGCTGGTGAATATGCTATGCATCAATGGTTATGGCAACTGTTTCCTGATGAAAATAAACGTCCATTTTTATTTCATAAAGATCAAAAGACTAAAAAACCTCTGTTTTATCTTTTATCTGAAGTTGCACCGCTTACCAATCATGAATTATTTAAAGTCGATACAAAACCTTATGCACCGCAATTAACAACAGGCATGAAGTTAAGTTTTTTATTACGTGCCAATCCTGTTGTCATGAAACAAGGAAAACGATGTGATGTGATGATGAACGCTAAGTATCAGGCTAAACAACAGGGATTATCATCGAATGAGATCAAAGATCTGCAATATCAAGCGGCCATAGATTGGTTGATTAAGCAAAGTGAAAAACGTGGATTTTCATTACAGCAAAATAATCATTCAGCAGTCTGCTGTAATGTTATCAGTTATAACCGACATCTGCTTAATAAAAAGTCAGAACTTAAACCAATTCGTTATAGTAGTGTTGATTTTGAGGGTGTATTGACTGTTACAGATCCAAAACTATTTTTAGCTACACTTTATCAAGGTATCGGTAAAAGCAAAGGGTTTGGCTGTGGGCTATTTTTAATCAAACACTGTCAATAGGATATTTAATATGGTGTATGTTCCACTAAATCCTATTCCTTTAAAAAATAGAACATCAATGATCTTCCTACAATATGGACAAATTGATGTTTTAGATGGTGCTTTTGTATTAATAGATAAAACAGGCGTTAGAACCCACATTCCCGTTGGTTCTATTGCTTGTATCATGCTTGAGCCCGGTACACGAGTATCACATGCAGCGGTTAGATTAGCCGCAACTGTGGGGACACTGTTAGTCTGGGTAGGTGAGGCTGGCGTCAGAATGTATTCGACAGGTCAACCTGGGGGAGCCCGTTCGGACAAATTACTTTATCAAGCAAAATTAGCTTTGGATGATGAACTTCGTCTAAAAGTTGTCAAAAAAATGTTTGAACTGCGATTTGGTGAGCCGGCTCCTAGCCGACGTTCTATTGAACAGTTACGAGGTGTTGAAGGCGCTCGTGTACGTGCAACTTATGCATTACTAGCCAAAAAGTATCGTGTTAAGTGGCATGGACGTAAATATGATCCCAAAGATTGGCAAAAAGGCGATACGGTCAATCAATGTATCAGTGCTGCTACTTCTTGTCTTTATGGTATTACCGAAGCAGCGGTTTTGGCAGCTGGTTATGCACCAGCTATCGGTTTTGTGCATAGCGGAAAACCGCTCTCGTTTGTTTATGATATTGCCGATATTATAAAATTTGATACAGTGGTACCCAAAGCGTTTGAAATTGCAGCTAAAAATAGAGCTGACCCTGATCGTGAAGTGCGCATTGCTTGTCGCGATATTTTTAGAAGTCAAAAAACATTGACGACATTAATTCCACTGATTGAAGAGGTATTATCCGCTGGAGGTATTGAACCTCCACCGCCTCCTGATGATGTACTACCACCTGCGATTCCAGAACCTCAATCACTTGCCGATAGTGGCTTTAGGAGCCATTAATCATGAGTATGTGTGTTGTGGTGACTGAAAATGTCCCACCTAGATTAAGAGGACGCTTAGCTATTTGGTTATTAGAAATCAGAGCTGGTGTTTACATAGGTGATATTTCCAGACCGGTAAGGGAGATGATTTGGCAACAAATCATCGAGCTTGCTGAAGAAGGGAATGTTGTACTTGCTTGGGCAACCAATACTGAGTCTGGATTTGACTTCCAAACTTATGGTACTAACAGAAGAGTGCCGGTAGAACTCGATGGACTTAGGTTGGTATCTTTTTTACCTATTTAAAATCAATAAGTTAAAGTTCTTTAAAAATTAAAAAAATCTGGTAGAATTTCGTGGTCGCTATAAGTTTAAATAAAACAAATAGCTACGTTTAGAGTGTTCCCTGTACACACAGGGATAAACCGTTAGAATTGTGATTGAATGGTGTATTTATTAAGTGTTCCCTGTACACACAGGGATAAACCGCCCTTTAGCAGCATGGGCATGAGAGGGAAATAGTGTTCCCTGTACACACAGGGATAAACCGTTGATCATCCTCCTGTTTTTTTTGTAGCATCAGTGTTCCCTGTACACACAGGGATAAACCGATATTACCATGACGCAAAATATTGCGACTTACAGTGTTCCCTGTATACACAGGGATAAACCGCGTACTTAAACACGGTTAAAAGCCTTTCTGTTGTGTTCCCTGTATACACAGGGATAAACCGTAATCGTAGTTGTTGATAGGCGCTTTCTGGATGTGTTCCCTGTATACACAGGGATAAACCGTTTTTTCAGATTCAGTGGACGGGACATTAAACGTGTTCCCTGTATACACAGGGATAAACAGAATATAACTATTTCTTTTTTAATAAAAATTTTGTGTTCCCTGTATACACAGGGATAAACCGTCTTGGGGCTACATTAAATTTAATGCTGTATTGTGTTCCCTGTATACACAGGGATAAACCGTGCGCAGGTATTCGATATCCCGCTCCAACTCAGTGTTCCCTGTATACACAGGGATAAACCGGAGGCTAAATTCCCAACGAATGATAAAAATATGTGTTCCCTGTATATACAGGGATAAACCACATTAGCGAATGGTCATTTTTTAGGTTTTCTTTTATAAGCTTTAATAACCGACCTGCCTTCAATTTACACTCTTCTAGACTAATAAATAGTAGTTAGTACCAAGCTTAATCTTAAACACTTAACATTGCTATCTTTATAATTTAATTAGAAAATCATTCTAAAAAACTTGCATTAAATGGTAAAACAATGTAGTTTACATATTTAAAAAAAGTTATCAAAATTTATATTTCAAAATAATTAAAAACAAAACCTATAATTTCTAGGAATGATATGGATATAAGGCAGCTGTTTTCGGATTGTTTCAACGTGCA
>NZ_JAFNNQ010000092.1:0-65789 GCF_026536675.1 Gilliamella sp. B2717
TAGCGCAACTGGTTTGGGACCAGTGGGTCGGAGGTTCGAATCCTCTCTCGCCGACCAATTTCAAAAAAAAGCCTGCTCAGTGAGTAGGCTTTTTTGTTATTCGCTTCAGTATAAAGGATGAGAACCGACGGAGGTTCGAGCCGAGCGTAGCGAGATAACGTTGCTTTAGCAACGACCCGAAGGGCGAGCATGAAATGCGAGTCATCCTCTCTCGCCGACCAATTTCAAAAAAAAGCCTACTTTTCTAAGCAGGCTTTTTTTGTTTCTGAATTTTGAGAATAAAATTTATCTCATTATTTTCTCTCTTTTATCTAACATATAATACGATCAACTATAAACTCACTCGCGCTTGAATCACTGGCTCTAATTGGGATAATATAGGTTCACTCAAATCCGTTTTGTTATTTAATTTATGTAATATTAAAGTCGCCGTATATTCTCCAATCTGTTTGGAAGGTAATGCGACAGTCGTTAATGGTGGAAAGCTTACTTCACTAAATTCATTATTACCAAATCCACTTACTGCTAATTGATAAGGGACACGAATGTGCCGACGTTGACATTCATAAAGCACACCACACGCTAATTCATCAGTCGTACATATTAAAGCGTCAAGTTCAGGCCAGTTGAGTAATATATCGGAGAGCAAATCGGAACCCGTACTAAAGTTAGCAGGTTTAGCTGCATTAATTACTCTATGATTGGGTAAATGATAAGTTAACATTGCTTTATGCCAACCATGTAAACGCTGTTGAAAAAAATGATTCTGTTGATTAGCACATAGTAAACCAATATGGTGATAACCCTTTTTAATCGCATACTCGGTAAGCGTATACATAGCTAAACAATCATTTATTTCAACATTTAAATCTATTAAGTTTTCATATTGCTTGCCAATATTCATAATCGGTATTGTTTTGTAATTGGTGATTTGTTGAATTAACCCTTCATCTTCAACATGAAATAACAAAATTGCTTCAAGCTGATAACTGCTTAACGTATTAACTAATTGCGATTCGCATTTGTAATAATGGCACAATTCGATAATTAATGTCGTATAACCTTCTTTTGCTAAGTGAGTTTGCAAAGTATTAAGTAAAATTTTTGCTGTATGATCATATATTTTAGAAGTAATTACCGCGATAACTTTAATCGCCGATGCTGAAGCCAGTAAGCTTGCTGCGACATTGGGTTTATAACCCAATGTCGTAATCGCCAATTGAATTTTTTGACGGAGCTTATCCGAAACTTGCTCAGGTGTCCGTAAAGCTCTTGATACCGTCATAGCCCCGACACCAGCATGTTTCGCGACATCAAACAAAGTGATCTGCCCAGTACTCTTACGCTTTTTTATATCCTGCATGTTTTATCTCAATTAACGTTAACCCTTTTATTTATCTGGCTGTTTGCCCAAAGAATAATGAACTAAATTTTTTCATGGCTAGCAATCAAGTGCAGATTGTTCAAGCTGTTTTTTAATCATGATTATCGATATAATATTAACACTCTAAAAAATATGAGTTATCCATTCATTAAAAATGTTATCTGTATCACAAAACAGAGAAATTTTATTTTAACTTTGATAGCGCTATCACATTTCTACTATTTTTTAATTTCTATTATTGTGCAGTATGTTAATTTTTTAAAAGATATTAACTTTATATCGGTTTTAATGGAGGAAAAATGTTAGGTAAATGGTTAACCAACCAAACAGTCAATATTATTGATTCGGTTAAAGACTGGAAAGAAGCGATACAACTTTGTGCAACACCATTATTAAAAAATAATGCTATTTCACAAAATTACGTGGATGCTATTTTTCAGTTACACGAATCAATAGGACCTTACTACGTTTTGACACCCGGTATTGCTATGCCACATGCCAGACCTGAACAGGGTGTAAATCAATTAGGATTGTCAATGTTATTGGTCAAGCAAGGCGTTAAATTCAATTCAGAAGATAATGACCCTGTTTATTTAGTGACTTTATTAGCGGCCAATGATAGCACCAGTCACATTGAAATGTTAACGCAATTAGCAACACTCTTCGGTGAATCAAACGATATGCAGACCATTTTTAAAGCACAACATCGTGATGAAATCTTGGCTGTGATTGATCAATATTAAATTAAATAGAAATGAGTAAAAGGATAAACAATATGAAAATTATGGCAGTTTGTGGTTCAGGTCTTGGTAGTAGTTTTATGGTTGAAATGAATATCAAAAAAGTCCTAAAAAAATTAAATATTGATGCAGAAGTTACACATGCTGATTTAGCTTCAGCAACACCCGATCAAGCTGATCTGTTTGTCATGACAAAAGATTTAGCCACCAGTTCTGGGATTCCTGCCGATAAATTAGTGGTGTTAAACAATATTATTGATATCAACGATTTAGAACAAAAACTCGTTGAGCATTTTGCCAAGAACTGAGCAAATCGTTAAGGAGTTACTATGATTCAGGAAATAGTAAAATTTATTGTTGATATCCTAAAAGTACCTGCGGTGCTTGTTGGCTTAATCGCAATGGTAGGATTATTAGCTCAACGTAAATCATTTGCCGATACGGTAAAAGGAACCATTAAGACTATTTTAGGCTTTTTGGTATTAGGTGGTGGTGCAACCGTACTTATTAGCGCAATTACACCATTAGGTATCATGTTTGAACAGGCGTTTAAACTTCAAGGAATCGTTCCTAATAATGAAGCTATTGTATCCATGGCATTAAATGAGTATGGCACAGCAACGGCATTAATTATGGCGTTTGGTATGATTGCCAATATTGTTGTTGCTCGATTTACGCGATTAAAATTCATCTTTTTAACCGGTCATCATACTTTTTATATGGCTTGTATGATTAGTATTATTTTAACTGTTTCAGGGTTTCAAGGTTGGCAATTAGTCTTCACCGGCGCACTGGTTTTAGGGTTAATTATGGCGTTTTTCCCTGCTTTAGCTCAACCACAAATGCGAAAAATTACCGGTAACGATGACGTCGCATTCGGTCACTTTGGTACGCTAGGTTATGTCTTAGCTGGTTGGCTTGGAAAGGCAGTTGGCAAAGGGTCTCGTTCTACCGAAGAGATGAACTTACCAAAAAACTTAAGCTTTTTACGTGACAGCTCAATTTCAATCTCGTTAACCATGATGATTATCTATCTAATTTTAGCCGTATTTGCCGGTTCAGATTATGTTGAAAACAATCTTAGTCATGGCGATAATTATTTAGTTTATGCCATTATTGAGGCGATCACTTTTGCAGCAGGTGTCTTTATCATATTGCAAGGTGTACGTCTAATTCTTGCCGAAATTGTCCCCGCATTTACAGGATTTTCAGAAAAATTAGTCCCTAACGCCAAACCTGCTTTAGATTGCCCTGTCGTATTTCCTTATGCACCCAATGCGGTATTGATTGGCTTTTTATTTAGCTTTTTGGGTGGATTAGTTGGATTATTTGTTTTAGGTCAACTTAACGCGGTACTCATTTTACCGGGTGTGGTTCCACATTTCTTCTGTGGTGCAACTGCTGGGGTATTTGGTAATGCAATGGGCGGACGCCGTGGGGCAATGCTTGGCGCATTTGCTAATGGTTTGTTAGTGACATTTTTACCTGTGGTATTATTGCCTGTATTAGGATCACTAGGTTTTGCCAATACCACGTTTTCTGATGTCGATTTTTGCGGTGTAGGTATTTTACTTGGTAATATGGCAAAATGGTTAAATAAAGATGTTATTATGATGATTATTGTTGCTATTTTTGCTTTATTAGTTGTGTATAACTATGTGGCTAAACCAAAAAGCGAGAGTCAGAGCAAATAATAAACATTTATTGTTTTGTATCCATTAAAATCCATCAAAATTGCCAGACTACACAGTCTGGCAATTTCATAAAAAAGGTCATTAAACTGTTATGTTTTTAAGAGAATAAAGAATGAATGATAACCAACAAGATGAAATTCATGTCACTGAACATATCTATCTTAGTCCTGCAACAACTGATTATGCCAAAGCGTTATACTACATTATTGATTCAAATCGTGTCTTCTTTAGTCAATTTATGGCATGGCCAAAATTTGTCAAATGCGAGTCAGATACAGCTAATTTTTTAGCAGATTGTTTTGTCAAACATCAGCGTGATCAAACTAAAACCTATGTAATTTTACATAATAACCTATCAGTCGGGTTACTTTCCTTTAATTATATCGATAAAAATAATAAAACTGCCTATCTCGGTTATTGGTTAGATAGCAAAGCACAAGGTAAGGGTATCATTACACAAGCTATCCAAGCACTCACTCATCATTATGCTGTAAAAAAAATCATTAAACGCTTTGTCATTAAATGTGCTGTCACTAATTTGAAAAGTAATCAAGTCGCTAAGCGTTGTGGTTTTGATTATGAAGGAACACTCAAACAAGCCGAATATCTTAATGATGCGTTTTATGATCAAAATATCTATAGTTTAATTTCAAATTATATTTAAGCTACTTGTCATAAAAATAAACTGGCAATAGCCAGTTTATTTTATGAATTGATTAAATAACATCAAAACTTTAAAAGCAAGTCCTGAACTCACGATATAACCATATGCAATTAATCCGGCAATGATAATTAATGAAGCATATGCAATAGAGTATTGTGTTTTGTTATGATATTTTTTCATTTCACCAAGCGAAAGCTCTTTGTTTTGATTCTTTTTATGATAATAGTAGTATACTGGTAAGCCAATCAAGGTTAAAAAGATTGAAGCAATCCCATTTACAGTTTGATAAATCAACATACCATAAATAACATAAGCAGCCCCGCTTATAGCCACAATAGGAATAATAGGGTATCCAATAACTTTGTAAGGTCTAGGCACTTCAGCATATTTTTTTCTGGCAATAATCACACCAATAAAAGTCAGTAGATAAAATACCCAAATCGCAAACATTGAAATTTCTGACAACCGATCAGCATCCAGCAATATCGAATACAAGAATGAAAAAATAACTAAGACAATAATAGCATTAACTGGGGAACGACTATCCTCATCAATCGTACTTAAAAAACGTGCCCCAATAATCGTACCTCGCTCAGCCATACTAAAAATAGTTCGTGATAAGGTCATGATATAACCATTAATGCCACCCAGAATTGAGACCATAATACCAACGGCAACCAAGTTTCCACCGAATTCCCCAAACATGCGTTGTGAAGCAATAGCTGAGGCATCATGTTTTAGTGATACCATTTCCTGTACCGGAAATATTTTAAATAGTGCAATGTTTATACAGGCATAGACAATAATTAAGAATAGGATTCCCAGAATGATTGCTTTAGGTAAAACTTTTGAAGGATTTCGGATTTCACCAGCTACCGAGGCGACTTGCGCCCAACCGTCATAAGCAAACAGTGTCGCAAGAATGGCAACAGCGAAAGGTGCATAGGTTTCAATGCCTTGTCCACTTGCACCAAGTAAGGCGACTTGTCCATTACCTTTCCAAAGACCAAAGATAGCTAATAAAAGGATCGGAATTAATTTACAAATCGTTGCAAAGGTTTGTAAATAGCCTGCCTCTTTAACCCCTATTGCATTAATCAAGGCAATAAAACCTAACACACCTGCACTAACCGCCATTCGATAAGCTTCATCAATATTAAATAATAAGCAAAAAACTGAGCTAAAATAGCCAACAAGTGCCCCAACTAATGATGGCGCAAAAAGAACAGTGATCATCCAACCATAAAGGTGAGATACTTTCGCGCCATAAATTTTTTCTAAATAAACTAACATGCCACCAGTTTTAGGAAACATTACCCCTAATTCACACAATGTTAGTCCACCACAAATAGAAAAAATACCGCCTATTATCCACGCTAGTAATGCATAATTATAATCACCAGCGACTTCTAACACTGCGGGTGGTTTCATAAAAGCCCCTGCTCCTAAAACCATTCCGACAACCAGTGATAATGCAGAAACTAGACCAAGATCTTTCCGCAATTTATTTTCTAAATTGTGATCTGACATAAACGTCCTCTTTGAGTAATAATCTATATTAAGGAAAATTTATTTATAATAGAAGTTTATGAATAAAATTCAAGAAAGAATACTGTTAACTATCTGAAAAGAATTAAATTCATACAAAGAATGGGATTTTCATCCTTTAAATATAAAAAAGTCAGCATTAAGCTGACTTAAGCATATAAGTCGAAACCTTTTAGTTACTTTTTTTAGTTACTTCTTTTCATTTTCATATCAATGACCATACGCCCTTGAATTTTTCCTGCTTTCATTTCATCGATCATATCGTTGATATCTTCTAATGGTCTTTTTTCTACGATCGGGACAACTTTTCCTTCTGCACTAAATTGAAATGCTTCTGCAAGATCTTCTCGAGTCCCCACAAGCGAACCTAAAACTTGAATACCATCTAATACTGTTTTAGGAATACTTAAATCCATTGTTTCAGACGGTAAACCCAGTGCCACAACACGTCCTAAAGGGCGAACAGATTCAACAGCCTGATTAAAACCTGTCTTAGTTACTGATGTCACCACAGCACCATGCGCACCACCGCCCGTATGTTGTTTGATGTATGCCCCTACATCAACTACTTTTTTAGGATTAACGACTAAATCTGCCCCCAATTTTTTACACAACTCTAATTGACTATCACTATTACTAATTGCCACCACTTTGTTATTAAAGACTTTTTTACCATACTCAACCGCCAAAGTTCCTAAGCCACCAATACCAAATACAGCAAGCCATTGCCCTGGTTTGGTATCCGCAACTTTAATGCCTTTATAAGTGGTAACACCGGCACATGTTACACTGGTTGCTTGAGCAGGATCTAATCCTTCCGGAACTTTAACGGCATAATCAGCCTTAACAATACAAAATTCTGCCATACCTCCGTCAACGGTATAACCCGAATTCAACGCACTACGACAGAATGTTTCATTACCCGATATACAATATTCACAAGTCCCACAACCTGCATGAAACCATGCAATACTCACCCTATCGCCAACTTTTAAACTTTTTACATCGGGCGCAACTTTAGTCACTATGCCGACACCTTCGTGACCAATTACTCTACCCGGCTTTTTACCAAAATCGCCCGAAGCAACATGAAGATCCGTATGGCAAAGACCGCAATATTCAACTTCAACTAAAGCTTCACCAGCTTCTAATGGACGGATAGGAATATCTTTAATGTCGACTTGGCCATCGCAAGCATTTCTTATAACAGCAGCTTTCATTTCTTTCTCCTGAATAATTAAAATTTAACTCATAATTGTATTTATTTTAGTCTTATTTTTATTAAAAAATATGCTTATCTTCAAAGTTTTAAAAAAATTTATATCCTATTTTATTTATTGATATTGTATAAAAACCTATAAAGCTAATTAATCTCACTATTTAGAATTTGCATTTTTATTTCAATTTATACAGTGCCGATAGATGAAGTATGAGTAGTTTTGTCTTAGAACTACTGTTTAGTACAGTCTATAGAATACAAAAAATGAATGCGTATTAATGTTAAGTTAGCCAACAGGCATCAACCACATTGACAAATTTTAACGATTTTTCTAGAAAATAATATCAAACTATCACAATGTATCACTTTCCAGAAAGGCAACTAATGAACTGAAATTTAATCATTTTTAGCTTTAATCAAAACTAGCACTAAATGACTAATAAATCATCGAGTAATAAATCTACAATGAAAAATCTTTTTAAATGGAGAGTTGTAAAATGGCTACAAAACGTATTTCTCGTGGTAAATTTACCCGTATGCAACAATTATCAAACCAAGAAGGTATTATTGCTGCGTTAGCAATCGATCAGCGTGGTTCAATGGTTAAAATGATGGAAGCCGCCGTTGGTAAGGATCGTTATCATGTTGATATGGTGTATGAATTCAAAGAGCTTGTTTCTCAAGAATTAACAAAATATGTCAGTGCAATTTTGTTAGACGAAGAGTATGGCTTTAAAGGTATGGCGAAAAAAAATCAAAATGCGGGTTTAATCATTTCTTATGAAAAAACGGGTTATGATGCTAACACACCCGGTCGTTTACCTGACGTATTACCGGAAGATTCTTTACAACGGTTATTAAAAAAAGGGGCAGATGCAGCCAAGGTTTTAGTCTATTACAACCCTGATGATCCACAAGATATTTTAGATAAAAAGCATGCATTTTTAGAACGTATTGGCGATGAAGCAAGAGCGGCTGATATTCCCCTCTTTGTTGAACCTATCGTGTATGATAACACGGTGACAGATGATAAAAGTCCTGAATTTGCCAAAATCAAACCACAAAAAGTGATCAATACCATTAAAGAGTTCACGAAAAACCACTATTACATCGATGTTTTAAAAGTCGAAGTTCCTGTACTTTTTAAACATGTTGAAGGCTTCAATGATAATAATGTTGTAGTGTATTCACAAAAACAAGCTGCGGATTATTTTAAACAAGCCAGCGATGCCGCCACGCGTCCTTTTATATATTTAAGTGCCGGTGTTCCGACCAAAACATTCCATCAAGAGTTAATTTTTGCGGGTGAAAACGGTGCTAAATATAGTGGTATTTTAGGTGGTCGTGCCACTTGGTTTGAAGGTGTTGCCGTTTATGCCAAAGAAGGGAAAGAAGGACTAAAACGCTGGTTAGATACCACCGGACGGGAAAACGTTGAAGAACTCAATAAGATTTTAAAACAATATGCTACGCCATGGTATGACATTTACGGCGGTAAAGACCAAATTGAAATCATTGATCTTAAATTAGGTAATTAATCGCTCAGTTTCAACATGCTAACTACGATTTATCATATTGTTAGCATGGGTTAATACTTATCATATTCCTATTTTCTAATTGTTAACTCATTAACCTAGGTTAATGAGTTTTTTTGCTTCAAAATATTGGTAATTATACGGCTTTATCAAAAAACAGATTAACCTTACTCTGTTTTGACATCGATTCCAGATAAGCTTTAATTTTAGGCGGAAAGGTCAAACTCTTTACACAAGTTAAATTACGTAATACAGGAAATAATAAGATATCATCCAATGATAAATTACCATTACAAGCATGTGCTGAAACAATCAGGGGTGCTAGTTTATCTAGAATGTTTGATACGGACATGACTAATTCATCAGTTTGTTCAAGACATGCATCAAACGAACCTATTTTTTTGGTTTTATTGGCAACAAAATCATCAATAGCATGTTGAGTTGCAAATTCCGCTAAACCGAGTTTAATATAGCGAGGACACTCTAATTTATAATCATAGTGTTGTAATTGCTTAATTAACGCTGATATTTCGGATGATTGTGATCCAACTAAAATTGGTTTGCCCCCATAATTATTGTCGATGTAATCCACAATATCTAAACTTTCTGGCATATAACTCCCGTCATCTTTTTGCAAAATCGGAACCATTTTTTCGCCGATCATGCTTTGCGGTGTTTCCGAATCATCACTAAGTAAAACGTGCTCTTCAACCGGTATATTTTTCAAACCAAAAATCATTCTTGCTCGTGCACAGAAAGGACAATGTTCATAAATATATAGTTTCATTTTTATCTCCTTAAACGGTCAATACACCATAATAAGAAAGTTAATCCCAAAAATAATAATAGCACTTTACTGACATTATATAATGCTTTTATATAACCTATTTTTTCAATGTTGATAAATGGATACGGATATTGATGTGTAAAATAACCTCGTACGAAGATATAAATAGCATACGCTATCATTGACAATATCGAACCAATAACAACTTTGGCGTTGATACGTCTGAATGGTCCCCAAATAAGCCAACTCAAAATACCTAATAGGGGAATAACAACATGTAAACTTTCATTTGTAAAACGCAATAAACTATTTGGCGGTTGATGAATACCGCGTAAAATTGAGTTATAAATTATTGCAGTAATAATTACACCAATTAAGCCATTTAATCGAATAACATTAAAGCTATAACGGTTACAGTTAGGTTTAAAGGTTAAAAATAGGCAACTTATTGCTAGCATGAGATTGGAAAGAACAGTAAAAAAACTATAATAAAATATTATTCGACCTATCGGCGTACCAGGTTGCCATGGACGAAGCCGAGCATGCCAATAAACATGAGTTTCAATACCAATTACGAATAACGCATAAACCGCGATAAAAAGGTAAATATTTCGCTTTAACATATAATTACATTGAGGAAATTTTAGAAATGATAAGTATATATCAAACAATGCAAGCCACATATTTTTTTCACTAACATCAATAACATTATATCAGTAAAAAGTTAAAATAATGTCTTTTATCATACAATATGATATTCATGATTCAACATGAGTTACACTGCAATTAATTGCTAATTTAGTATATAATATTTTCTATATTTAAAATGTAGAGATAATCTTGGTGTCAAAAGACCACATTCGTCCTCACAATGACAAACTCGTTGAAGAATTCCTCAACGCCATATGGTTAGAACGAAATTTAGCGGAAAATACTATAGAATCTTATAAACTTGATCTATTGGCACTCAATCAATCGCTACAGTTGAAAAATGTGAATTTTATTACTGCTCAGACCACTCATTTGCAAGATTTTTTAATGCAACGGGTTGCCGATGGTTATCAAGCAAGTAGCACCGCACGACTGATGAGTGCAACAAAACGTTTTTTTCAATTCTTATATCAAGAGAATTATCGCACCGATGATCCTTCAGCTGTCCTGTCTTCGCCTAAATTACCAAAAAAATTGCCCAAAGATTTAACTGAATCACAAGTTGAGGCTTTGCTTGAATCCCCTAATACTCAAGACTCATTAGAGCTTCGAGACAAAGCCATGTTAGAAGTGCTTTATGCAACCGGTTTACGGGTAACAGAATTAGTGAGTTTAGAAATAAGTGATATTAGTTTACGACAAGGTGTGATTCGGGTAATAGGTAAGGGGAATAAAGAACGTTTAGTCCCACTGGGCGAAGAGGCCATTTATTGGTTAGAATACTATTTTAAATATGGACGCGATGATTTACTTAAATCGGGGCCAGTCGATGTGCTTTTCCCAAGTAGACTTGGAAAAAAAATGACACGACAGACATTCTGGCATCGAATAAAATATTATGCCATACTAGCTGATATAAATATTGAAGCACTTTCTCCTCATGTGCTTCGGCATGCATTTGCTACCCACTTACTTAATCATGGGGCAGACTTGCGGGTTGTTCAAATGTTATTGGGACATAGCAGCCTTTCAACTACGCAAATCTATACCCATGTAGCAACAGAAAGGTTAAAGCAATTACACAGCAAACATCATCCTCGAGCATAGGGTTTAAAAAATAAGGATAAGTAAATGAAAAAATTAGTTTTAGGTTTGGCGTTAATTTCAACCTCAGTTTTGGCAGGTAATAGTGACATTACCGATACCATGAGTAAGCTAGGTTATGAGAATAAAGATTTAAAAATTACCAACACGCCCGTAAAAGGTTTGAAAAGTGTAGTCACACCCGATGGAACCTTTTATGTCACGGACGATGGTAAATATTTAACTCAAGGCCCTATCTATAATGTTGAAGGTGACGAGCCGAAAAACATCGCTAATAGCACTAATTTGGCATTAATGAAAACTATCGAAAAAGATGCTATCATTTACAAAGCCAAAGATGAAAAATATGTGATTTCAGTATTCACTGACTATACTTGTCATTATTGTAAATTGTTGCACGAGAATATAGATCAATATTTAAATAATGGCATTTCAGTCCATTATTTCGCCTACCCTCGTGCAGGTGCTGATAGTGAAGTTGGTAAAAACATGCAATCTATCTGGAGCGTTGCTGATCGCAAAGCTGCTTTTGATAAAGCTTACAAAGGCGATCCTATTACACCAGCTACCAGCGACGTTCCTTATGTTACTCAGCAATTTAACGTTGGTCGACAACTAGGTATAAGCGGTACCCCGTCAATCGTTTTATCCGATGGGCAACTTATTCCAGGTTACGTACCAGCCGATAAATTAATTGAAATCTTAAAAAACACAGCTAAATAATTTTTAATTAAATACTAGCTAAAATTCAAATTTATAATTAATAAGTATGTTAGCGCAAATGCGCTAACATTGAAAATATGAATAAAACTAAATTAGTACGTCGTAAATTACCCGAGTTACATCCTGAATTTTCGAATGACATTCCAACATTATTGCAACGAATCTATGCTCTACGTGGCGTGACATCAAGCAAAGAGATTGATTATGCTGCTCGAAATCTAAGTAATTATGATCAGTTAAATGGTATAGATAAAGCCGTTGAAATTATCTATTCAGCCATGAAAAACAATCAACGAATCATGATTGTCGGCGATTTTGATACCGATGGGGCGACCAGTACCGCATTGGCTGTCCGAGCATTAAAACAGATGGGATGTCAGTTTGTCGACTATATTATTCCTGACCGATTTGAAGATGGTTATGGTTTAAGTGTTGAAGTGGTTAAAAAAGCGATATCATCGAAAGCTGACCTGATTATTACTGTCGATAATGGCATTTCAGCTATTGAAGCGGTCGAATTTGCTAAACAAGCTAATTTGCCAGTCATTATTACCGATCATCATTTATGCCCTAACCCGTTACCTTCGGCGGATGCCATTATTAACCCTAATTTACCTAATTGTACCTTTCCCTCCAAAAATTTAGCTGGAGTGGGCGTGACATTTTATTTAATGTTAGCGTTAAGAGCAAAATTACGGCAAGAAAACTGGTTTAATGATAATCAGTTAGCTGAATTTAACATTGCTAATTTATTAGATTTAGTTGCACTGGGAACTATTGCCGATGTCGTGAAACTGGATCATAACAACCGTATCTTAGTTCATCAAGGCGTTAGCCGAATCCGCTTTGGTTACTGTTGTGAAGGTATTAAGGCATTATTGCAAGTTGCCAAAAAAGATTGCTGTTCATGTAATGCGACTGATCTTGCTTTTTACATTGCACCAAGATTAAATGCCGCTGGGAGAATGGACAATATGTCGCTTGGTGTCGAATTATTACTCTGTGACCACCCTGACACCGCCCTTAACTTAGCAACTGATCTTAATAATTTAAATAATGATCGCAAATTAATTGAACAGACGATGCATCAAGAAGCACTGTCTTTCATTGAAAAAATGGAGAATGAAAAAACCTCGATTCCTCACTTTCTAGTGGTTTATCACCCCGAGTGGCATCAAGGTATCATTGGGATTTTATCTTCCCGTTTGAAAGAAAAATATCATCGTCCGGTTATTTCGTTTGCTTCTACTCAAGATGGTTTTTTAAAGGGATCTGGACGGTCAATTAAAGGAATTCATTTACGCGATTTACTTGATGAATTGCAGCACTTACACCCTGAGCTTATGGTAAGTTTTGGGGGACATGCGATGGCGGTTGGTTTAACAATACATGAAAATGATTTATCACGTTTTACCGCATGTGTTGAAGCATTATTACTTAAACGATTAGATGACAAATTATTAGAAACGGTTATTGAAACAGACGGGGAAATCGATGGACAAGATTTCAATTATTCAATTGCCAAACAATTAAAAGATTCCGGGCCTTGGGGAGAAGGATTCCCTGAACCTATTTTTGATGGTGAATTCATCATTCATCAACAGCGATTATTGGCAGACAAGCATCTTAAATTGGTTTTAGAACCTAAAAATGGCGGACCAATCATTGATGGTATTGCATTTAATGTTGATCGTCTAGAATGGCCTGATTTATCAATAAAACAAGCTAAAGTTGTTTATCATTTAGACGTAGATGAGTTTCGTGGTAATCAAGCCGCCAAATTATTGATTAGACATTTGTGGCCTATCGCATAGTTGATCAAAATCGATTATAATTCGCAGAATATTTAAAAGTTACATTACATTAACCTTTGATATAATTCAGATAAAGACTAGTTTATTAACATAATTTGTAGAGATTGAGGACTAAAAATGCATATTCATATTCTTGGGATCTGTGGCACATTTATGGCAGGAATTGCATTAATAGCCCGTTCTCTTGGTCATAAAGTTACTGGCTCAGATAAAAACGTTTATCCACCTATGAGCACGCTTTTACAAAAAGAGCATATTGACATTATTGAAGGTTATGATCCATCACAACTGACTCCTAGCCCGGATTTAGTCATTATTGGTAATGCCTTATCCAGAGGTAATCCTTGTGTCGAGCATATACTAAATAGTAATATTCCTTATATCTCTGCGCCACAGTGGTTACATGACAATGTATTAAAAGATCGTTGGGTTATCGCTGTTGCAGGAACGCATGGTAAAACAACCACAGCAGGCATGGTCAATTGGATATTGGAAAAACAGGGATATAAACAAGGTTTTGTGATTGGTGGTGTACCGGGTAATTTTGATGTTTCCGCTCGATTAGGCGAAGGTAAATTTTTTGTTATTGAAGCCGATGAATATGATTGTTCGTTTTTTGATAAACGCTCCAAGTTTATGCATTACTGCCCTAAAACGCTTATTATGAACAATCTTGAGTTTGATCATGCTGATATCTTTGATGATCTTAATTCAATTCAAAAACAATTTCATCATTTGGTACGTTTAGTCCCTAGCAAAGGGCTGATTATTTCGCCTCAAGATGATGTGAATTTACGACAAGTCTTAGCCAAAGGTTGCTGGAGTGAACAAACTTTTACTGAGTCAGAATCTGGTTGGCTAGCTCAAAGAATTAACCATGATGCAAGTCACTTTGCTGTTTATTACAATAGTCAAAAAGTCGGCGAAGTAGAGTATTCTTTGGTTGGTGAACACAATATGCATAATGCACTCATGTCAATTGCTGCTGCCCATAATGTCGGTATTCAACCGGCTGATGCTTGTTTAGCGCTCAGCTCATTTGTTAATGCTAAACGACGTTTAGAACTTTATGGTAAAGTCAATAATATTGAAATATATGACGATTTCGCACATCATCCAACGGCTATTTTGGCAACCTTAGAAGCGCTACGTAGTAAAATTGGTGCTAATCGTCGTATTCTGGCAGTGTTAGAGCCTCGCTCAAATACCATGAAATTAGGCATATCGAAAGATGAATTAGCGCCGTCATTAGGTCGTGCCGATGAAATCTTCATTTTTCAACCAGAACAGTTACCATGGTTAGTCGTTGATGTTGTTGATGCTTGTATTCAACCGGCTTATTGGTCTGGTGATATTGATTTGTTAGTTGAAATGATTGTTAAATCAGCAAAACCAACCGATGCAATATTAATTATGAGCAATGGAGGATTTAATGGTATTCATAAAAAGCTTTTGGATAAGTTAACAAAACAGCAAAGCAAAGAGCAGGAAGACCAAGATTTAATCTAATTGATTTTTATGCTTGTCGGTATGGCTAGATACCTAGCCTACCATACAAGTATAAATAGCACACCTTTCACAATCTTTTCAAGATATTACAATTTGTTTATCAACAATCAAAATCGGATCGCCCCAATCAGCATTGACTGGCAAAATTGATTTTAAGAAATAGATTTCAAATCGATTACTAATTATAAATGCACTACTAACTACAATGCACCGTTATGGCTAATCCACCCCGTGATGTTTCACGATATTTGGCATTCATATCTTTACCTGTCTCGTACATCGTTTCTATTACTTTATCAAGAGATACAATGGCAGCAGTTGTTCGTCTTAGCGCCATACGTGTCGCATTAATCGCTTTTACTGCAGCAATGGCATTACGTTCAATACAAGGGACTTGTACTTGACCATCTACGGGATCACAGGTTAAACCAAGATTATGCTCCATACCAATTTCAGCCGCCATACACACCTGTTCAGGACTGCCACCCAGTAATTCCGCAAGTCCAGCTGCAGCCATTGAACAAGCTACTCCCACCTCACCTTGACAACCTACTTCAGCCCCCGAAATAGAAGCATTATTTTGGTATAAAAGCCCTATGGCGCCACAAGTTAAAAAATACCGAACATAGGTATCAGGAGTTACTGGATCAATAAACTTATCATAATAAGCAAGCACTGCTGGAATAATACCGCAAGCCCCATTGGTTGGCGCTGTCACCACCCGCCCCCCTGCTGCGTTTTCTTCACTGACCGCTAAGGCAAACATATTTATCCAATCGATAATAATCATCGGATCATTATCATTTTTACTGGTTGATAATTGTCGGTAAAGTGCATTCGCTCGACGAGGTACTTTTAATGCACCCGGTAATAAACCTTCAGTGTGGATACCTCGCTTAATACAATCTAACATGGTTTGTCCAACCAACGTAAAATAGTTGATAATTTCCTGTTGCGAATGGAGTTGTAACTCATTTTTAAGCAGAATGCTTGATATCGATAATGAGTTTTCATCACAGTGCTGCAAAAGTTGTGCTGCCGATGAAAAAGGATAAGGAAAGTCAACCGTATTTTGATCTTGTTGACCAAACTGTGTATCTTCTACAATTTTACCACCACCGACCGAATAATAAGTGGTTTGAGCAAGTATTTGCTCACCTTGATAAGCCGTTAAAGTCATACCATTTTCATGCTTAGGCAAAAAAGTAGAGTGAAATAGAATATTTTCACTTGAAAACGCTATTTCATAACGACCATTATAGATAGATAACCGTTTATTTTGATTCATATTTTGAATAAAAATAGGAATATCATCGATATTAACGGTATCGGGTTTTTCACCCGCTAGCCCTAAAATAATAGCGATATCAGTATGATGCCCTTTACCTGTCAAAGATAATGAACCATAGACATCGGCAATAATCTTAGTCACAACAGGCATTTGACCATTATCAATTAACTGATCGATAAATGCTTTGCCTGCTCGCATTGGACCAACAGTATGCGAGCTTGAAGGGCCAATACCAATTTTAAATATCTCAAAAACTGAAGCCATTTGTTTCCTTTATACGGTTAACGTCGATTAAAGTAAGAATAACTATTTGATCAAAGATGATGGCTATATTATGGCGTTAACCATGGCATAATCAAGTATAGAATCAAGCTTTCAATTTAAATCGTAAAAAATTTTGCCAAGCGAAGATATGCGCCTTAGTCATGTTGTTAATTTTCATTTTATCTCTCTTTATTTGCTTAAATTTATAAATAATTTTTGTCGATTACAACAATTACGCATAAAATTACTTTAGTGTTACGCGACGGACTGCTAAACTAGCTCACATTTTAGTATATTCATTAGTACATTATTTTTTTCAGGATAAATTTATGCGAACCAGTAAATATCTTCTTTCTACATTAAAAGAGACTCCAGCAGACGCTGAAGTGATAAGCCATCAATTAATGTTACGTGCCGGCATGATCCGTAAAGTTGCCGCAGGATTATATACTTGGCTGCCCACTGGTTATCGTGTACTTAAAAAAGTTGAAAATATTGTTCGGGAAGAGATGAACAAAGCAGGGGCAATTGAAGTGTTAATGCCAGTTGTGCAACCTGCTGATATTTGGCAAGAAAGCGGCCGTTGGGAACAATATGGTCCGGAATTATTACGTATTAAAGACCGGGGAGATCGTGATTTTGTATTAGGTCCAACCCATGAAGAAGTGATCACTGACTTACTACGCAACGAAGTGAGTTCATATAAACAGTTACCGCTTAATGTTTATCAAATTCAAACCAAATTTCGTGACGAAGTCCGCCCACGATTTGGCGTAATGCGTTCTCGTGAATTTATTATGAAAGATGCTTATTCATTTCATACTTCACAAGAATCCTTGCAAGAAACCTATGATGATATGTATAAAGCCTACAGTGCCATATTTACACGTGCAGGTTTAAATTTTAGAGCGGTACGAGCTGATACGGGTTCTATTGGTGGCAACTGGTCGCATGAGTTCCAAGTATTAGCCGACAGTGGTGAAGATGATATTGTCTTTTCTACCGAATCTGATTACGCGGCAAATATTGAGATGGCACAAGCATTAGCGCCAACACAAAGTCGCCTTGCACCAACCAAGGCGATGGAACTGGTTGATACACCTAATGCCAAAACGATTGATGAATTAGTTGCACAATTTAATTTACCTATTGAAAAAACAGTTAAAACACTTATGGTTAAGGCGACTAAAGAGAGTGGACACCAACTGGTGGCTTTATTAATCCGTGGTGATCATACGTTGAACGAAATCAAAGCGGAAAAAATTGATATTGTGGCATCGCCTTTAGAATTTGCAACTGAAGATGAAATTCGTGCGATAGTGAATGCAGGACCAGGTTCATTAGGACCGGTAAACCTTGATATGCCAATCATCATTGACCGTGATGTGGCAGTCATGAGCGACTTTAGCGCAGGCGCCAATATCGATCATAAACATTATTTCAATATCAACTGGGACAGAGATATCACTTTACCGCGTATCGAAGATATTCGTAATGTGGTTGAAGGCGATATTAGCCCTGACGGTAAAGGAACATTACAAATTAAACGTGGTATTGAAGTAGGACATATTTTCCAATTAGGCACCAAATATTCTCAAGCGATGAAAGCCACTGTTCAAGGGGAAGATGGTCAAAATCATGTCATGATTATGGGGTGTTATGGTATTGGTGTAAGTCGTATTGTCGCAGCAGCGATTGAACAGTGCCACGACGACCGCGGTATTATTTGGCCTGACGCAATTGCGCCTTTTAGCGTTGCCATAATACCAATGAATATGCATAAATCAGAAAAAGTACAAGCCACTGCTGAAAAGCTTTATGCAGATCTACAATCAGCAGGTATTGAAGTACTCTTTGATGATCGTAAAGAGCGACCGGGCGTGATGTTTGCTGATGCCGAACTCATTGGTATTCCACATACTTTTGTCATCGGTGAACGCAATCTTGAAAATGGCGAAGTTGAATATAAACACCGTGCTGGTGGTGAAAAATCGCTAGTAAAAATCGATGAATTGATGACATTTATTAAAAAACGTCTTCAAACAGTTTAAATAAACATGTCCGAATAATTAGTTATGCAAAATACAACACAACAGTTAAAAATGAGTCATAACCGTATTACAACGATTGTGATATGTCTACTACTGCTGTGTTGTATGAGTTTAAATCTCATTGGCTGTCAATCTAAGCTTAATTCTGATTATCAATTACCGGATAATTTTCATCAAGTGTCTAACGATATCTATCGCTCAGAACAACCTTCAATAACTGAATTTAAATATCTTGATAAACTTGGCTTTAAAACCATTATAAATTTACGGCTATTTCACAGTGATCGTGAGTTAGTCGAAAATACACAGATGTCAGAAGTTTGGATTCGAATGCGGGCAGGTGATATTACTGATGAGAAAATGATCCAAGTAATGAAAGCAATTCATACCTCCCCTAAACCGATATTAATCCATTGTTGGCAAGGTAGTGATCGTACCGGCGTCGCTATTGCTATGTACCGTTTGGTTTTTGAAAATTGGACTAAATCTCAAGCTATTAATGAGTTAATGCAAGCTGAATTTGGTCATCACTACAATGTTTATCCCAATATCAAAAAATATCTTGAAACAGTTGATATTGAAAAAATTCGCTCTGCCGTTTTTCAATAAAAAGATAGAAATTTTGATAACCCTAAACAACGTCATTGATTAAAGATGCTATCTGTTAGGCTTATTAACTTTATGTAAAGTTTAATCACAAATTCAAAGTGATATTGTGTTTTTTTTCAGCTAAAATAACTATTAATAATTATATTATCCCTATGGAATAAAATAATGCTAAAAAAAACAATTGCATTTTTAATCTCGGCTTCATTGCTATTGCAAAATACCTCATTGGTATATGCAGATAACATTAACTTGCCCGATATTGGTACAGCGGCTGCATCAACATTAAGTATCGGTCAAGAAATGGAAATGGGGGATTATTACATGCGAATGTTACGCGCTCAAGCCCCTATTCTAAATGATCCTGTTTTAAATCAATATATTAATGACTTGGGTCAAAAATTAGTTTCAAAATCAGAATCAGTACAAACCCCTTTTCACTTTTATATCATGCGTAGCGATGTCCTTAATGCTTTCGCTTTTTTTGGTGGTAATGTCGTTGTCCATTCTAAGTTAATACTTGATACGGATAACGAAAGTCAACTAGCATCAGTCATGGCTCACGAAATAGGTCACGTCACCCAAAGACATTTAGCCCGTGCAATCGAAGCCCAAAATCGTAACAGTCCTTATTTTTGGGGAGCTACGTTAGGTTCTATATTACTTACATTAGCAAATCCTGAAGCTGGAATGGCTGCGATGACAAGTACTATGGCGGGGTCTGCACAAAGTATGATTAGTTTTACTCAGAGCAATGAGCAAGAAGCGGATCGTGTTGGTCTTAGAACTTTAGTCAAAGCCGGATTTGATCCTTATGCATCATCTGAATTTTTGCAAAAACTTGCTGACCAAACGCGCTTTAGTAGTAAACCGCCTGAAATATTACTTACTCACCCATTGCCTAATAATCGTTTAACTGACGTTCGCAACCGAACTTTGCAATACAGTAAAAAAAATATTACTTCTTCTCTTGATTACTATTTAGCTAAAGCTCGATTAGCGATTATTACGGCTAAAAATAAAAATGCCGCTTTGTTATTAATTCAAGATTATAAAAAATTAAATAATCAACCAAGCAAAATTGCCATCATATACTGTGCCGCATTGGCGGATTATCAGGCAGGTAAATATCAACAAGCCAAACAGCAACTTCAACCATTATTAGATAGTCAGCCTGATAATCTATGGTTTATTGATTTAATGACTGATATAGATTTAGAACTTAATAATAATAGTGTTGCCATTACACGATTACAGCAAGCTTTAAAAAAATTTCCTAACAGCACAGCGATACAATTAAATTTAGCGGCGGCTTATAATAATAATAAAAATTACCAACAGGCCGTTAGCCTTCTTCATCGCTATACCCATGATCATAATGACGATATGAATGGCTGGGATGAATTGATTAAAGCTTATGGTGGGCTGCACTCAACAGCACAACAAATGACTGCAAGAGCTGAGCTTATTGCTTTACAAGGTAGATTTGATGAATCTATTCAATTGCTGCAAAACGCTAAAAATAGAGCTAAAGGCGATCAAATCACACTATCTAAAATAGACGCCAGAATAAATCAATTAAAGCAACTGCAAAAACGCTTTGCAAAATACAAAAGGTAAAATTTATAATTTTCTGGCTAATGGCATCCACATTAGCCAGAAAAATATTCATTCAGCAAATTTATTTATTGGCTAAATGATCAACGTTATTATAAAACTTAACCGAAAATTGCCCTTTAGGCTGATTTTCATCTTGTTTATAGTTAACCACACTGATACTTGTATTTAACATACGTGGAAAATACGCTTCATCACGGTGTAAACGCCAGTCTCCTCCATTTAAAACACAAAGTAGTATCCGTAATACTGTGCCATGAGAAACAACTAAAATATTACCGGTATCTTGCTTAGTATTTTCGATAATGGTCTTTAATGCTCGCTCCATACGTGCCAAAACTTGTTGATAATTTTCACCTTGATTGACTGTAGCATCAAAGTTAGCAGGATCAGTAAGATAAGTGTTAAATTCTGGAAATGCTTTTTTTAATGTCGGCACATGTTTACCTTCCCAAATACCAAAATCCATTTCGCATAAATCTGAAAGTTCAGCGGTTGGAATAACATTTACATTTTCATTGATGATATAGTCTCGAGTTTCCATTGCACGCTGTTGAGTACTTGAATAAGCCTGTATGAACGGAATATCTTTAAGGTACTTTCCTGTCACCTTTGCACCTAAAATTCCTTCTTCTGTCAAAGGGGAATTCTGTGAGCCTTGCATTTGATCTTTAATATTCCATTCCGTCTGACCGTGTCTAATTAAATATAAATTGATATCTTTCATTGGTGCTAACTACCTTATTTATTTTTTAAATTATGCTTGTTTAAATTTATCTTTTCTAAGCTGAGTTAAACAAGCTTGCAATGTGGCATCCATTGGGGCTTGTAATAGCATTTCTTGCTGGGTTTTAGGATGAATAAATTTGACACTCGCCGCATGTAAAAAAAGACGGTTGAGTGTAGTATGTGATAATAATGCATCAAATTGGCGATCCCCATAACGATCATCAAAAGCAATCGGATGATTAGCATATTGCGTATGAATTCGAATTTGATGAGTACGGCCTGTTACAGGACTGGCTTTTATCAACGTGGCAAACTCAAATCGTTCTTCTACTTTAAAACGTGTTTCTGAAGGTTTTCCTTCTTTATCAACTTTCACCACTCGTTCACCACTTTTGAGCACATTTTTTAGCAATGGTGCTTGAATCACTTTACATTCAGAAGACCAATTGCCTTTCACTAACACTAAATAATTTTTTTGCATCTGCTTTAAACGAAGCTGTTCATGCAACGCTTTTAATGCAGAGCGTTTTTTAGCAATCAACAGTACCCCTGATGTTTCACGATCGATACGATGCACCAACTCTAAAAATTTTGCTTCAGGCCTTAACGCGCGTAATCCTTCAATCACACCAAAACTTAAACCACTGCCACCATGCACCGCAATGCCCGAAGGTTTGTTGATAGCTAAAATCATCTCATCTTCATAAATAATTGCCTTTTCTAATTCGGCCACTTTATTTAATTTTGTTGAGATTTCGGGCGTGGCTTTTTCAGCAACTCGAATAGGAGGAATACGAACTTCATCGCCAATATTCAATTTGTATTCTGGCTTAATACGTTTTTTATTCACTCGCACTTCACCTTTGCGTAATATACGATAGATCATACTCTTTGGTACACCTTTCAAATAGGTGAGTAAAAAGTTATCAATACGTTGAGTCGCATTTTCTTCAGATATAGTCACAAAAGTAACATTTAATTTTTTTTGTGGAGCGTTTGTGTGCATAAGAGATGATTAGTCCGCTATCAATGAGTAAAAGTCGTTTACATTATTCTTAAATAATCTACACTAATCTTAATTATAATTAGGTAGTTTTTTTCAGTATAATAAAAGCAAAACAATTATAACGGAATCTGGGAGAATAAAATAGTATGTTATCGCTGCTTAATCAGTACTCACGTAGAAGGTTTGCTTGGTTTTTACTTTTTCTTTCAACCGTTGTTTTTGAATTAATTGCTCTACATTTTCAATACAATTTAGGTCTTGCACCCTGTACATTGTGCATTTATCAACGTTGTGCAATATTTGGTATCATGATAGCAAGCTTTATTGGATTTCTGGCTCCTCGCAAAACATCTTTTCGTTTAGCCGGTATTTTTATTTGGCTTATTAGTGCATTTCAAGGTTTTCGATTAGCAAAATTCCATGCACAACTACAGTTCGAGCCAAGCTTTGGTGATACGTGTTCAATTAAAACTGAATTTCCATCCTGGTTACCTTTAGATACTTGGTTACCTGAAGTATTTAGTGCTTATGGTTCTTGCTCTGAAAAAATCTGGTCATTTTTAACGATTGAAATGTCACAATGGATGATCATCATTTTTGCTTGCTATTTTATTGTGGGTCTGATCATATTGTTTATGCAGCTCTTTTCACCGAAAGAATCAACATGGCATAAGTAAACAATTTATAGAACTGGCACTTTTTGTTGATTTTGCTAGAATATATGGCAATTTTTAGTTATTAATTGTCATATTTAAATGCTTTTGGAATATCATCCCCCTACTGATCCTTGGCTGTCAATTTTATATCAAGACGATCATATCGTTGTTGTTAACAAACAACCGGGAATCTTATCGGTTTCTGGTAATAAACCACAATTTATTGACAGTATCATTCATCGTTTGCAACAAAAATATAGTTATGTGGAATCGGTACACCGTTTAGATATGGCAACCAGTGGCATTATGGTTGTCGCATTATCTAAACTTGCCGATCGAGAAATTAAAAAACAATTTCGAGAACGTATTCCTAAAAAAACCTATATCGCGGTTGTGCATGGACATGTTGAGCAAGACACCGGATCTGTTGAATTACCACTGATTTGTGATTGGCCAAATCGTCCTAGACAAATGGTAGATAAGGAAAATGGCAAATATGCATTAACAGAGTATCAAGTTATTGCAAGAAATCCCGATAATACAACTCGCATTAAATTATTTCCATTTACAGGACGCTCTCATCAACTGCGTGTGCATATGCAAGCTATTGGTCATCCAATTTTAGGCGATAAATTTTATGCCCATCCAGAAGCTTTCTCGATGTCAAAAAGATTACTATTGCATGCACAATTATTAACAATTAATCATCCTAAATCAGGTGAAAACATGACTTTTACTTGTGATCCTGAATTTTAAATAAGTAAATATAAAAAACACTCATTATGTTTAAGCAATCAGCTCAAATATTAAGCCAATAGGTTAAGGAACCTTTATGCAAAAAATTGTTTTAGCAACCAATAATCAGGGTAAAGTCAATGAATTACAAAATTTACTGGCTGATGCGGGTTTTGATATCGTCGCACAAAGTCAGTTTAATCTCCCTGATGCCGATGAAACAGGTTTAACATTTGTCGAAAATGCCATTATAAAAGCGAGATATGCTGCAAAATTAACTGGGTTACCCGCCATAGCCGATGATTCAGGGTTAGTTGTGGAAGCACTTAATGGTGAACCGGGTATCTATTCTGCACGTTATGCAGGCGAGCACGGTAATGATGAAAGTAATAATCAAAAATTATTACAAGCATTACAACCTATTCCTCAAGAAAAGCGTTCCGCATATTTTTATTGTGCTCTAGTTTTTATGCGTCATGAAAACGATCCTACTCCCATCATCTGTTTAGGCAAATGGAATGGCTTAATCTTAAATGAATTAAAAGGTAAAGGCGGTTTTGGTTATGATCCTTTATTTTATGTGCCAGAACTAAATTGTACTGCCGCTGAGCTGACTAAAGAACACAAAAGCCAAATTTCCCATAGAGGGCAAGCTCTTAAACAATTGATTAAAGAAATAAAAACTAAATATTAAAAATATTTAGTTTGTTGTAATATTGTTTATATTCCAAATTGCAAGTTTACGAATAAACGTTATATACTTACATGCATCAATTATATCGGAGTTGAAATTGTGATCCTACTGATAGTAAGTGGCCGTTCAGGTTCAGGAAAATCGATTGCATTACGTGCGTTAGAAGACATGGGTTTTTATTGTGTTGATAATATTCCTGTTGCTTTATTACCACAATTAGCTGATTCACTCAAAAATAATAAAACCCCTGTTGCTGTGAGTATTGATATCCGTAATTTACCAATCAATTTTGATTTTGATAAAGATATATTTCAACGTTTACCTCAATCTGTTTCGCCTGAGATAATTTTTTTTGATTGTAGCCGTAATACGCTTATCCGTCGTTATAGTGAAACAAGACGAATTCACCCATTGGCTAATCAGCAATTTTCCCTTGAAGAAGCCATCGATCAAGAAGAAAAGTATTTAGAACCCTTAAAATCTCATGCTAGTTTAATGATTAATACTGATAATCTTTCCGTGCATGAATTATCAGATATTTTACGATCTCGTATTTTAGGCAAAAAAGAGCGTGAACTCACCATGATTTTTGAATCATTTGGTTTTAAGCATGGTTTACCGGTGGATGCAGATTTTGTCTTTGATGTTCGTTTTTTACCGAATCCACACTGGGATGTATCGTTAAGACCACTAACAGGATTAGATGATCCGGTCAAAAACTATCTATTAAAACATAATGAAGTGACCAATTTTATTTATCAAACTGCAGATTATTTAAAAAATTGGTTACCAATGTTAGAGAAAAACAATCGAAGTTATTTAACTATTGCAATTGGTTGCACAGGTGGTCAACACCGTTCCGTGTTCATTGCTGACCAGTTAGCTGATATTTTTCGAACTCAAAATAAACAAGTCCAAGTCCGTCACCGTACTTTAGAGAAGAAGTAATTATTGCTGAATTATTGATAAATAATAGATTTCATAACCTATTTTTTCAAATATTTTGTATATATCTTTGAAGGTTAATGTTGGTTTTTCGGGTAAGGACTCTGGATGAATTAATTGACTAAGTTTAACAAGTTGTATATCTGAAGGTAATTCGGACAGCTTTTTTGTTAAGACGTTCACCGTTTGTGGATAAGGATGACCAATAACAATTGCTTGCCCCTTTTTTCGGGCTAATTCAATAGCAATATCAAATTGGTAAGCAATGGCATTTTCATTCTGTTTATCATCAAGAAAAACATCTCGTACAAGAACAGGTATATTATAGTTTTGAGCCGCATTCATTACCTGCGTTTTACCTATTGTTTTGCTGTCTAAATAGAAGAATGAATAATGGCTAAGTGCTTTCATAACATGCTCCATACCTTTAAGGTCAGATGTCATTAAACTTCCCATATGATTATTCACGCCAATTGCATAAGGTACGCGCTCAACAGCATTGGCAATAATTTGATTAACTTCTTCTTCCCCCATATAAGGAAATAGTGTCTCTTTTTCTAATGGTTGTTTAGATAATGGTGCCATGGGTAAGTGAATAATCACCTCATTACCTTGTTTGTTTGCTAAGGTAGACATCTGTTTGGCATGGGGTGAATAAGGCAAGACTGCAATCGTAATATTAGGTGATAGTGAAATAATTTTTTGTTCATTTTGCTGACGATAACCGAAGTCATCAATAACAATAGCCAGTTGTGAAGCAAGTCCATTATTAATAGGGAATAATAACAGACTCATAAAAACTAAACTTACACAGCGTACAATCATTTTAACCATCCACTCGGATCTAGCGCTTTACCATCACGCCGAATTTCAAAATAAAGTCCGGGATTATTTTGACCACCACTCGAGCCAACAATTGCAATTGATTGACCGGTTTTAATTTTATCCCCAACTCCCACTAAAACACGCTGATTATATCCATATAAGCTCATGTCGCCTTTTCCGTGCTCCAAAACCACCATAAATCCATAGCCTTGTAGCCAACTGGCTAATAACACTCTTCCATCAGCAATTGCTTTGACTGTCACACCATTTTTCGCATTAATGACCATACCTTTCCAGTATAATTCGCCCTGTAATGCCTCACCAAATCGATGTGCCACACTCCCACTTACCGGCCAATTAAATTGATGAGCCGGTTTGCCAATACCACTCACTCTTGCCATGAGTGATTGTTCATCTGAGCTCAGTGTATAGTTATTATTTTTTTGTTTTTCTTCAATACTTTTAGCTTGCCTTGCCTCTTCTTCTGCAATACGTTGGCTTTCTTTTTCTGCTTGAGCGATTTTTGCTTGCAACTTCGCTTCGTTTTCACGTAGTTGCGCTAATTTTTGTTGATTCTGTTGCATAGATGATTCAAGCGATACTATCGTTTTTTTACGATTTTGACGATTTTTTTCAAGTCTCAATTGTTCTTGCTTTTGTCTATTTTGTAATACTTTATGAGAGGACTCTTTTTTTTGCAAAGCAGCTTTTTTTTCACTTAATTGTAATTGGGTCTGTTTAAGCTCATTAATTAATTGCTCTCGAGCTTGGTTAATGTATCCGTAATACTGAATAATTCGTTCGTTACGTTCACCCTTTTCCCCCGAAAATACCAGTTCTAATCCGCTATTTTTACCAATTTTAAATGCACCAATTAATTGTTTAGCTAACACTGCTCGTTGCTGTGTTTGCTTATTAACCAGCTCATCTATCTGGTCAATCATTATATGAATTTCTTGATTAAGTTTTTTTAACGATAAATCATTTTTTTCAATTGAGGTCAACAAAATTGCTATTTCGGTTTCTTGCTGTTTAAGGTCTTTGACTAATTGAGTGCGTTGTTTATTTTGTTCTGCTATTCGATTTTCTTGTTCTTCAATTGAACGACGCAAAGACTCTAGCCTCTGATTATCATCAGCGTGCAAAAAACTAACATTGATTAATGTTATAAAAATAACGACAACAATTTTTTGATAAATAGACATGGTGTTTTATTTTAGATTTATTACCAAGCAATAATGATAATGTCACTATACCGACAAATAGGTAAAGATGCAAAATGTAAACCACATTAAGATAGTTAAGTAATATATTATGATATGAAGCGATTAGACATTTCACAAGCACTCATAAAAAGTATAAAATACAGCACTGTTTTAAATATCGAAAAAATCAATTCAACCATAAAGACAACATCATGCAAAAGTTTAATGTCAAAACCTTTCAAGGTTTAATACTTACGTTACAAGATTACTGGGCTAATCAAGGTTGTACAGTGATTCAACCCTTAGATATGGAAGTGGGTGCAGGTACATCACATCCAATGACCTGTTTACGTGCGCTTGGACCTGAGCCAATTAATGCTGCTTATGTTCAGCCTTCTCGTCGCCCTACTGATGGTCGTTATGGTGAAAATCCAAATAGGCTACAACATTATTATCAATTCCAAGTTATTTTAAAACCTTCACCCGATAATATCCAAGAACTTTATTTAGGTTCGTTAAAGGAGCTTGGTCTAGATCCAACAATCAATGATATTCGCTTTGTTGAAGACAATTGGGAAAACCCAACTTTAGGTGCCTGGGGGCTTGGCTGGGAAGTGTGGTTAAATGGTATGGAAGTAACCCAATTTACTTATTTTCAACAAGTCGGTGGACTTGAATGTAAGCCAGTAACAGGTGAAATAACGTATGGTTTGGAACGACTAGCCATGTATATTCAAGGCGTCGATAGTGTTTACGATTTGATTTGGAGTGATGGAGCATTCGGTAAAACGACTTATGGCGATGTTTTCCATCAAAACGAAGTTGAACAATCAACTTATAATTTTGAATATGCGAATACTGACTTCTTATTTTACTGTTTTGAACAACACGAAAAAGAAGCAAAATTTTTGCTTGAGTTAGAAAAGCCACTTCCTTTACCAGCTTATGAACGTATTTTAAAGGCCGCTCACTGTTTTAATTTACTTGATGCCCGTAAAGCCATTTCGGTTACAGAGCGACAACGCTATATATTACGTATTCGAACATTAACTAAAATGGTTGCTGAAGCCTATTATGCATCACGTGAAGCGCTCGGTTTCCCTATGTGCCAAAATTCACCTTCAAGCGAAAGTGCATCATCTAAGTAGGAATATATATTATGCAAAAAACATTTTTAGTGGAAATTGGTACAGAAGAGTTACCACCAAAATCGCTCCGAACTTTGGCTGAAAGTTTTGCGGCTAATTTTATCGAACAACTGGATAATGCAAATTTAGAACATGGTGAAGTCCTTTGGTATGCATCACCAAGACGTTTAGCATTGAAAGTATTAAATCTGAATGATACTCAACCTGATAGCCAAATCGTTAAACGAGGCCCCGCAGTAAGTGCAGCATTCGATCAAGCAGGAAATCCAACAAAAGCCGCAGAAGGTTGGGCTCGTGGTTGTGGTATTACGGTTGATCAAGCAGAACGAATACAAACAGATAAAGGGGAATGGCTTTCTTATACACAAAATCAAAAAGGACAGCCTGTTGTCAATTTGTTATGTGATATGGTTAAAAATGCTTTAAGCAAATTACCAATACCAAAACCAATGCGCTGGGCAGCCCGTCAAGTTGAATTTATTCGCCCAAGCCATACTGTGACGATGTTATATGGTGATGAACTGGTACCCGGTACTATTTTAGACATTGATTCCGCACGGGTGATCCGTGGACACCGTTTTATGGGTGAACAGGAGTTTACTATCGATAATGCCGATCAATATCCTGAAATTTTAGAACAACGCGGTAAAGTTATTGCTGATTATGATAAACGTAAATTAATTATCCAACAACAAGCAGAAGCCGCAGCGGCAAAACTTAATGGTAAAGCGGATTTAACAGACAGTTTATTAGAAGAAGTCTCTTCATTGGTTGAGTGGCCTGTTGTTTTAACAGCAAAATTTGAAGAACGTTTTTTAGACGTCCCTGCCGAATCACTTGTTTATACTATGAAAGGCGATCAAAAATACTTCCCTGTTTATGATAAACAAGGAAAATTGCTACCGAATTTTATTTTTGTTGCTAATATTGAGTCAAAAGATCCGCAAGTGGTCATTGCTGGTAATGAAAAAGTGGTTCGTCCACGTTTAGCCGATGCTGAGTTTTTCTATAAAACAGATTTAAAACAGCGTTTAGAAGATCGCTTACCTCGCCTTGAAACGGTATTATTTCAACAACAGTTGGGTACTGTAAAAGATAAAGCATTACGTATTGAATCATTGTCAGGTTTCATTGCTGAGCAAATTGGTGCAGATGTAGCGCAAGCAAAACGTGCAGGCAAATTGACTAAATGCGATTTAGTCACGAACACTGTTTTCGAGTTTCCTGAAACGCAAGGGATTATGGGACGTTATTTAGCCCTTAAAGATGGTGAAAGTGTTGAAGTCGCCACCGCCATAGAAGAACAGTATAAACCTCGTTTTTCCGGTGATGAGTTACCAAGTACAGCTGTTTCTTGTGCTGTTTCAATCGCTGAAAAAATGGATACTTTAGCCGGTATTTTTGGTATTGGGCAACACCCTAAAGGCGATAAAGATCCCTTTGCTCTGCGACGTGCGACTATTGGTGTGCTAAGAATCATTGTGGAAAAAAACTTACCGTTAGATCTTATTGCGTTATCTGAATTTGCCGTTTCATTATATGGTGATAAATTAAATAACCAAAATGTTGTAACTGATATTGTTAGTTTTATGCAGGGTCGTTTTCGTGCTTGGTATCAAGAACTTGGTTTCACCATTGATACTATTCAAGCCGTATTGGCTCTTAATCCTACCAAACCAGCCGATTTTGATGCGCGTGTAAAAGCCGTAACACATTTTAGAACACTGCCAGAAGCATCATCATTAGCTGAAGCAAATAAACGAGTATCGAATATATTGTCTAAAGCAGAACTAGCAATTCCTGATAGTGTTAATGCTTCATTGCTTGAAGCCGGTGCAGAAGGAGAGTTAGCAAAACATGTTGCGGTGTTAATGGATAAATTAGCCCCATATTTTAATCAAGGACGGTATCAAGATGCCCTCGTTGAGTTATCTACGCTTAAAGCACCCGTTGATGAATTTTTTGCTTCAGTTATGGTCATGGTTAATGATGAAAAAATAAAACTTAATCGTTTATCATTATTGAAAAAACTACAAAGTTTATTTTTAAAAGTTGCAGATATCTCATTATTACAATCATAATAAATATATATCAACACTTGTGGTAGCCTTTTTTGGTTACCACTTAATGACTTAGAGCTAAAAAATGCAAACCGAATTATCCTTTTCTCGATTGTTAAATGAAACAATTAATTTTATTAGAAATCGTTTTCAGCCAATCATTATCATCTGTTTTTTAATCAGTGCCACTACCACACCAATTTTAAATAATTTATTTGATAAACAACTTTTTCAGCAATTATCTAACCAATCTCTCTATGCCGTGTTATTGCAATTATTAAAACCAGCAATGATTTATATGGTGATAAATTTTATGACACAGGCGATTATACTTGCTGTGATATATAATTATTCAATCAGCAATAAATTTAATTTCAATTTAATATTGTCCCGTTTGTTACCAAACATATTAAATTTAATCGGTTTAAATTTAGTTTGTGCATGTTTAATCGTTACTGGGTTAATATTTATGTTATTAATATGCTCAGTTTTGAATCTGATTTTACCCATCCAAATCATGAATCTTTTAATTTTAACGGTCACGATTGTTGTTATGATTGTTATATCGATAGTTTATTTCCAATTCAATAGTTTAATTATTGAACCTTCAACAAAAGATTTTTTCCAAAAATTTATAGACTGTTTTACACACACGCTAATGTATTGGCGATTAACCTTACCAATGTTTTTAATCTACTTTTTAGCTATATTTTTATTGTCACATTGGGCAATTTCAATTACATCGCTGATGATAAATATTATCTATTCAACAATAATAATATTTGCAAATATCTTTATGATATGTTTCCTTTATCGTCTCAATATGCTATTAAAAAACCAGCATAAAACCCAGTAAAAAACAAAGCAAAATATCAATTAATTATTTAAAATTATCCACTATTCTTTTTAATCACTCTATTAAAAAATTTATAGAGTGATTAAAATTAAATGATACCCTATCATTTTGAATTACAGGGGATATTGATATGACACCAGCGATTAACCAACTAAAAAAATTAAAAATTCAATTTAAAATTCATCAATATGAACACGACCCTAATACAACTAATTACGGTCAAGAAGCTGTCAATAAACTTGATCCAACATTAAATGTGATTGCCGATCAAATTTTTAAAACGCTTGTTGTAAGTTTAAACAACAATGACAAAACGTTAGCTGTTTGCGTATTACCTGTTAATAAACATTTAGATCTTAAAAAAGTAGCAAAAGCATTTAACTGTAAAAAGATTGATTTAACTCATCCTAATATAGCTGAAAAAACGACAGGCTATTTGGTTGGAGGAATCAGTCCATTAGGTCAGAAAAAACGTCTACCCACATTAATTGATATTAGCGCAAATTATTTAAACACTATGCTGGTATCAGGCGGAAAAAGAGGATTAGAAATTGAAATGGCACCTAGTGATTTACTTACAGTATTAAATGCTAAATTTATAGAAATTACATCTTAGCTTAATTAAATAATATTAACTAACAAACACAGATTAAATGTAAGATAATTTAAACGCATTGTAATGCATTGATACGTTTTAATCATTTTTTTAAATAGAAAGGTCATGAAACGATGTTCCATGACCTAGCGTTATTAATTGTCAAAAAAACATTTTCGACAATTTAAAAAAACTATTTGATTGCTTCTTTAAGACTTTTACCTGATACGAAAGCAGGTACTTTGCTTGCAGCAATTTTGATTTCTTTACCGGTTTTAGGATTACGACCCGTGCGTGCTTTACGAGCATTAACTTTAAATGTACCGAAACCAACTAATTGTACTGGTTCGCCAGCTTTTAATGATTCAGTAATAGCTGCTAATGTAGCTTCTAACGCAGTTTTAGCTGCAACTTTAGTAATATCAGCTTTACTAGCAATTGCATCGACAAGTTCTGTTTTATTCATGGAAATATCCTTACATATTTATTTTATTGTTAAAGTTAACATAATAAAGAAAGTTAATTACATAACTTTCCAACTGTAAACAACATTTAGGTTACATTACTATTAAATGTAGTCTATATTGCTCTAATATAAAAGAAAAATTTATTAAAAAATAAAAAAATCATGGCTGGAACGCTTTAATTGCTTAAAAAAACACCAATATTGCTCATTTGTGACGTTCGAATTTCTGCTTTTAGACCTTTTATTAAATCTTCCATTTCATTTTTTTCATCGCGTAATAATCGGAAAATTTCCCATTGCAAATCAAATTCATCAATTACACTAGGTAATTGCTGTTGTTCATCCTCTGAAAGTAAAATATTTTCTTTTGTCATCTCAAATTCAGCAATAGTTGTCGCTGAGATACTACTTACTTTAGCGGTGTGTTCAGCAATATCACCACTTAAATACGAGTGTAACAACTCGCTAAGTGCCTGACATGCATCAATAGCAGGATAGACCATATAAGGGCTTTCATTAGTAAAAACAGGAATGATAGCTTCTAATTTTTCTAGCTGTAAATCAAAGTTTATTTTTACATCATAGACTAATAAGGATTCCCATATTAAATCAAGTATTTTTTTGTAATTTTTACTATCTTCTTGATTATCAACTTGTTTGCAGTAGTAAACAAAGTTAGGGTACATTCGTTCACACAAACAAATCATAAATAAACGTTGTTGCCATTCAGGCAATTTTTCCATTCTTAATTGAATTGGGTTTTTAATCATGATGAAACCTTTTTGATTGACGATGAACCGCGTCAATTAAATATTGTACATGTTCTAGCGGAATATCTTGATGAATACCATGTCCTAAATTAAAAACATGCCCATTATGATAGCCAAATTCCGATAACACAGCATCTACATTCGCTTCGATTATTTGCTTATCAGCATATAATACTGAAGGATCAAGATTACCTTGTACCGCTATTTGTCCTTTTTGTGGCACGTTACTTAGATCAACTGTCCAATCAACACCTATCGCATCACATCCCGAGTTTATAATATTTTCTAGCCATAATCCGCCACCTTTAGTAAATAAGGTTACAGGTACATAAGAAGTGATATTTTGACTCTTTTTACCTTGTTTTAATTGCGATAAGATTAATTTCATATAATCTAATGAAAACGTTTGATAGCTTTGATGACTTAGCACCCCGCCCCAAGTATCAAATATCATTATCGACTGCGCTCCGGCTTCAATTTGGGCATTTAAATATATAGCGACACTGTTAGCCAGTTTTTCAAGTAATAGGTGCAGTGCTTTAGGATCACTATACAGCATTTTTTTTATTTTAGTAAAAGCTTTACTGCTACCACCTTCAATCATATAAGTAGCAAGTGTCCACGGACTACCCGAAAATCCAATTAATGGTACTGTTCCGTCGAGTTCTTTTTTGGTTAGCCGAATGGCATCCATCACATATCTTAATGATTGCTCTGGGTCAGGAATGGGAAGTCGCTGAATATCAGATAGACACTGAATTGATTGCTTAAATTTAGGACCTTCTCCCGTCTCAAAATACAAACCAAGCCCCATTGCATCAGGAATAGTTAATATATCAGAAAAAATAATGGCGGCATCAAGATCAAATCTTTTCAGTGGCTGTAAAGTCACTTCACAAGCTAAATCGGGAGTTTGACACATCGTCATAAAATCCCCTGCTTTAGCTCTTAAATCACGATATTCAGGTAAATAACGCCCAGCTTGGCGCATCATCCACACAGGCGTGTAATCAACAGGTAAACACTGTAAAGCTCGTAAATAACGATCATTTTTTAGTTGATACATAGCATCGACTCTTTTAGTTGTTATGACAATTGATCCAAACGTTTAAAGTTAACATGTTATTTTAGCATCTTATATGCTTATATAATCGATTATTTATGAGGTTGAGAGAGCACATTTTGTGCATAACGAATCAATGTTTCAGAAATATTTTGCATCACACTACTTTCAGGGGCAAATCGATGCCAATAAAGCATTCGTCTTTGATAAAGACCTTCTGTCAAATTGACAAGTTCTCCCGTTTTCAACTCTTGTTCAACTTGAAGTTTTGGTAACATACAACAAGCCGAACCTTGTTTGGCTAGCTGAACAAATGCTTCAGAAGAACTGGTTATATGACATACGACACTTCCTGGCGTAAGATTAAAATTCTCTTGTAAAAAAGCTTGATGCATATCATCTAAATGGTCAAAAGCTACCGCTGGTGCTTTTAACAAGGAAGAACGGGTAACCCCATTAGGAAAATATTTTTTAGCAAAATCTGGCGACGCAACAAAAATATAGTCTAAGGCGCCTAACATATCTGACAAGCAACCCGGTAATGGATTGGCTTGAATACTGATTGCGGCCACAACCGTACCAAGTCGCAATAATTCTAATGTATGCTCTTCATCTTTAACTTGGATATCAAAACGTAAAATGTTTTTATCTAACACGGGTTTTAACGCAGGTAAAAGCCAGGTTGCGAGTGAATCCGCGTTGATTGCAATCGATAACGACAATGGTGTCGGATTTTGATCGTTATCGCCTAACCATTGTTGTTCGAGTAATTCTACTTGATGCAATAAACCTAAAAGATGTTCCCCTTGCTTGGTCGCTTTGGGCGGAATGGTTCTGACTAAAAGCTGCTGACCAAAAAAACTTTCAAGTTGCTTGATGCGTTGTGAAACCGCCGGTTGTGTAATACACAATTTATCGGCTGCTCTTTCAAAACCTCGCTCTTTTATTACTGCATCTAATGCTTGTAATGCTCTATAATCTGGACGCTTCATAATCTCTTTACGAATAATGGGATCTTTGCTTGAATACTCAAACCTTTTAGAACCGGCTAATTTTTTAAATAGATCTAAAACTTAATATATTTTATTAAAATACTAATGATTTTTGCTTTCCAAACGGTTACTATGCCATATCTTCAGTAATTTTGCTTTCAAAATTTTATTTTTTTGAATAAAAATTATTTAAAACTACGGTGATATTATGACGCAAGATGAATTAAAAAAAGCGGTCGGCTGGTCTGCTTTAAAGTTTGTAAAACCCAACTCATTAGTTGGAGTTGGAACAGGGTCAACAGCCGCACATTTTATTGATGCTTTAGCAACGATTAAAGGTCAAATTAAAGGAACGGTTTCAAGTTCAGAAGCTTCCACCCAAAAACTACTCAGCTATGGTATCCCCGTACTTGATTGTAATGAAGTCGATAGTTTGGATGTTTATGTTGATGGCGCAGATGAAATTAATTATCAGATGCAGATGATAAAAGGTGGAGGAGCTGCACTCACGCGCGAAAAAATTGTTTCAGCATTGGCTAAACAGTTTATTTGTATTGTTGATGAATCAAAAGTTGTCAATGTATTAGGTAAATTTCCTTTACCCATTGAAGTCATTCCAATGGCTAGATCATACGTTGCACGTGAGTTATTTAAACTGGGTGGAAAACCCGTTTATCGTCAGGGCGTGGTGACTGATAATGGCAATGTTATTTTAGACATTCATGATTTAGTCATCACAAACCCAATTGAATTAGAAAATTGTATTAATAATATTCCAGGTGTCGTCACAGTTGGTTTGTTTGCTAACCGAGGTGCAAACATTGCATTAGTGGGTTCAAGTTCAGGTGTCAAAGAGTTAACATTAAACCATTGTTCAAATTAAATTGAGTGTTATTATTAAAGTTTTACGCATTGATGTGGTATATGGAAAGAGAGGAAAAGATGGTTGTTCAGGCTTTAACTAAAGATGAAAATAAGTTTTTATTACTTGAAGGTGTTCACCCTAGTGCCGTTGAGGTACTCAAATCTGCAGGTTTTACAAATATAGAATATCTTAAAAGCGCCTTATCACCTACCGAACTTAAAACAGCCTTAAAAGATGTCCGCTTCATAGGAATTCGCTCAAGAACTCATTTAACCGAAGATATTATTAATTCAGCACCTAAATTAGCTGGTATTGGTTGTTTTTGTATAGGCACGAATCAAGTTGATCTCGATGCTGCAACTGTTAAAGGTATTCCTGTTTTTAACGCTCCATTTTCGAATACGCGATCTGTTGCTGAACTTGTTTTAGCCGAAGCCATATTATTACTTCGACGAGTACCAGAAGCCAATGCTCAAGCTCATCAAGGTAAATGGAATAAAATAGCGACGGGATCTCATGAAGCTAGAGGTAAAAATCTAGGTATTATTGGCTATGGTCACATAGGTAGCCAATTAAGTATATTGGCTGAATCATTGGGAATGAATGTCTATTTTTATGATATTGAAACAAAATTACCTTTAGGCAATGCAAAACAGGTAGCAAGCATGAATGAATTACTCGCAATGAGTGATATTGTCAGTATGCATGTCCCTGAAAACCCAACCACAATCAGAATGATCAGCAAAAATGAGATCCATCAAATGAAATCAGGTGCGATATTAATTAATGCATCACGCGGTAAAGTTATCGATCTTGATGCATTAACTGATGCTTTAAAAGCCAATAAAATTAGTGGTGCCGCCATTGATGTATTTCCGACCGAACCAGCAAGTAATAATGATCCATTTGAATCGCCATTATGTGAATTCGATAATGTCATTATCACTCCGCATATTGGTGGTTCTACCAGCGAAGCTCAAGAAAACATTGGTATCGAAGTGGCGACTAAATTGGCTAAATATTCCGACACAGGTGCGACCCTGTCAGCTGTTAATTTTCCTGAAGCTTCTTTACCTATTCCGGCTAAAGGATCGAGTCGATTTATCAATATTCACCATAATCAACCCGGTGTATTAACCGCAATCAATACTTTGTTTGCAGAACAAGGTTTAAATATTTCGGCTCAATACCTACAAACGGATCCTAAAATTGGCTATGTAGTTATTGATATCGATAGGGTTGAACAAAGTAAAGCTGAAGAGTTATTAATTAAACTCAAAAATGTCGCAGGGACTATCAGAGCAAGATTACTATTTTAACTAAAGAAAATTATCAATTAAAGGGTTATTGATCATGGGTTTTGGTTTCTAACGTATCTCAATATATATATTGAGATTACGTAAGAAGCCAAATACTCCAGAAATTTAATTCCACATTCAATCAAACTTTAGTATTAATCTATTTATCAACTACTTTAACTTTAATAACATTGATACCCCGTTGTATCAAAGCATCATAATATTTATCATCTAAATGATCATCAGTGATGATAGTATCCACTGCATCTAAATCACAAACAACATTTGGGCTTCGTCGTCCAAACTTTGAAGAATCCGCTAATAAAATCAGTTTGGCAGCAGCTTTACTCATTGCCACACTACCGTGATAACTTTCATTAAAAGTGGTTACCCCACCAACCAAATCCACGCCATCAGCACCCATAAACAGTTTATCAAATGAATAGGATTCAAATGCTGCAATAGCTGAAGCATTATTACTATGAAACGAAGCGGATTTACGACGAAATGTGCCACCTGTTAATATAATATTTTGGTCATTATCATTAGCAACGAGCTCATTCACCATATGTAAGCTGTTGGTCATGATAGTTAAATTATTGAATTGAGCTAGCATAGGAATCATTTGTGCAACGGTACTTCCTGCATCAAAAATAACAGAATCCCCGTCATGAATAAGTGTTGCCGCTTCCTGTGCTATTGCTTTTTTTTGTGCCGTATTAATATAAGTTTTGTGATCAATCGCACGGTCACCAATTTCGCGATTTAACATTGCACCACCATAAGTCCGTAGTACAAGCCCACTTTCATAGAGTTGAGTAAGATCTTTTCGAATAGTGGTACCCGTCGTTTGAAAATGGGTAGCTAGCTCATCAACACTCACTTGCCCATTTTTTTGCAGATATTCTAAGATTGCAGTTTGTCGTTGCCTTACTTTCATGATTGGAGTCCATTATTACTGTTCAATAACAGAATTAATTTATTGTATAAAATATTATACTTCATCATGAAAGAAAATACTTTTCAAAATAAAAGATAGAGATTATTTATTTGCTTTTAATGCAAGAATCAAGGCGCTTTGTGATGCAAAATCATTGGGGAAAATGGTTTCAGGCATAATATCGGTAATATTTAGTCCCAATAATTGTGGTATTGGTATTGGTTTTGGCAATGCAAAAACGGTCACTCCTTTCATCCATACTGAATCAATCACTTTTTTATCGTGATCTAATGATAGCGCGATTAAAACTTTCGGTTTAAAACGTTGAGTTTGGCTACGACCAACACCTAAGTAAGTGCCTTTCTTCATCGATAAAAATGCTCGATTAAAACGACGAATTTGAAACCAGCCAAATATTATCTGTATACTCCAAGCAATTAGAGCCAATAAGGCTAACGTTGATGTCGTATCCATTATTCTCTCCTTTTAACCAGACCAGAAAAGAGATGTGCGAAAGGCATCGCTATACCTTCGCACCAAATTGAGTTAAAACATAACTTGTCCACCCGTAATATTAATTGATTGCCCTGTACAATATGATGCTTTATCGCTTGCATAAAATAACAATACGTTAAGCACATCTTGATAATCACAACCTCGTTTGAGTGGCACTTTATCAATATAAACTTGTTCAACTTGGTTTTCTGGTATACCAAGTTTTTTAGCATATTGTGGAATCAAGGATTGAAACATTGGCGATTTTAATAAGTTACCCAGCATCAATGAATTAACCGTAATTCCGTAGTCAGCAAGATCGAGTGCTAAAGATTGCGTTAATCCAACGCCACCAAATTTTGCGGCGCTGTACCCTGAATTGTGTTTGCTACCGACTTTGCCCGATTTAGAGTTAATTTGTATAATTCGACCGGCAGTTTTATATTTAATCATTAAATTAGCAAATTCACGTGCACATAAAAAATAACCAGTAAGATTAACATTGACGGATAATTGAAAGTCTTTCAATACAAAATGAGTAATGGGCGCAGCTTTAGCAACACCGGCACTGTAAACCATTAAATCAATTCGTTTAAATGTGTTATCAACCTCTTGAGCTAGCTGTCGCACGCTCTCCTCATTTGTTGCATCGACCCCAAAACCTTTTGCTGTTCCTACCCCATATTTTTTATTTATTACTTCAGCAACTTTATTTGCATTATCAATATTTAAATCTGCAACGGCAATTTTATACCCAGCATCAGCAATACCTTCAGATAAAAAAGCCCCTAAGGTTTGTCCACCACCTATAATGACTGCTACTTGTTTCATTTTCTGTTCCTTAAATAGTTAAAATTATAATTTCATCATCAATATTAAGTTGATTAGGTATTTCACCAGTAACATGCACTGACCCCGGTAATTCAGCTTCACGATTCCCATCAAATCTTAATGTGAGATGACCTAACTCTTTAAAATTGGTTGTGGCGACTTCCCCAACCGAAGTTATACGATAAGTGTGATTGCCTAATTGAATGCATTGCCCTATTTCAAGATTCTGCCTTAACTCGTCATGACTATGTATAAAGCAATAATCGGCTAAATCAGACGGTGCACCTTCTTTAAACAGGATTAGCATGCCATCTGCCAACGCTTCTTTGGCAAAGTCACCAATTTGTTTAACTTTTGAATGGTAGATAACTTTTGACATCTTTGACCTTCTCTATTCGTTTGCTTATTGATAAATAAATAACGACACTGCCCACGCAATTAAAACCGTTGGCGCGCCAGTTAAGAAACGACTGACTAAAACAGCGGGAACCCCAACACGCACGGTATCTTGTTTCGCTTCGGCAAGAGACAAACCGACAGGAATGAAATCACAAGCAGCTTGAGCATTAATGGCAAACAAAGCAGGTAAAGCTAAGTGTGGCGGAATATTACCAAGACCAATTTGAACACCAACTAACGTCCCGATGACTTGTGCAATAACCGCACCGGGTCCTAAAAATGGCGAAAGTAATGGAAAAGAACAAATAAGCGCTAGAATAACCAGACCAAGTGGATTATCAGCTAATGGAACTAAGCCATGAGCTATTAAATCACCTAATCCTGAGGCAATAATAATACCAATTAAGGCCGATACAAATGCCATAAACGGTAAAATAGTTTTAAGTACAGTTTCAATCGTATCTCGACCAGCTTGAAAGAATACGGCAACACCTGATCCCATACCGATACCGATTTTTGCTAATAAACCATCGCTTTGTTCGGTAATTTTTTTACTACTGTCATACTCTTTAAAATTATTTGTGTGCACTTTTTGATGTGAATTGTTTGTAACAGATGCTTTCTGGATGTCACTATCTATCTCTTTTTCAATCACACTAATATTATTGGATTTTACGGCTGAGACATAAATATCTTCCAAAATATATTGGGCAAGCGGTCCTGATTTACCTGTCGCATGAATATTAATCGTAGGCACTCTATTTTTAGGATAGATACCACATCTTAATGTGCCACCACAATCAATGACAGCAACCCCAATTTCATCCTTAGGCGGTTCCCCTTCTTTAAAACCATCAATAGCTTGCCAACCCGTTAATTTTTCTAAAGTATCAACAATTGCTGGTCGGGTACCTGCTGCAATGTAGACAATTTTTTTACCCGCTATAATTGGCAGCTCTAAAGGTCCACCCCAACCGGCTTCACCTTTTTCAATTCGAATAAATTTCATCATGTTCATTTCCTTGTTTATTCCTTTTAGTTATAGATGTACCTTTCGATCTAATTTAATGCCCATTTTTTTTTCAAAAATAGCAGTACAAAAATCAGTAATCCAACCTCTAAAAAAGTTGGTGAATAAGCCAACTAAAAAATAACTTACAGCCAATGGTCCTAAAGGAAGGTTTAAGGTTGTTAACCCGGCCGCGATACCTAAATAAACAAAAAGTTCACCGGGATTAACATGAGGAAATAGCCCATTCATTGAATGGCAGCTGTAAGATGATGCCGCATAATAACTAGGTTTATAAAACTCGGGCATAAAACGCCCTAGGCTAAGCGTCATCGGATTACAAAAAACAAATGTGCCTATTAAAGGTAACAATAAATATCGTGAAATAGGATTGCCTGCACAAGCTTGCGCTAAGCGCTCAATACGGTCTTGCCCAATGAATTTGATTACGGCATTCATAACCACTAACAGTGAAATTAACAGTGGTAATATTCCCGTAACCATACCGACAAACACTTTTCCACCTTCTTGAAATAAGCCGATAAACCATTCGGCTCCATATGAAATTGTATCAATCATAATTTCTCCTCATTAATTAAACTTCAAACAAAGAGTATCAATTTCAAAAACACAAAACTTTTAACCATGTCACAATTTGAAATAAATTCTTTTATTGTGAAAGAATTTATTTCAAATAATGCTTTATTTAGAATAAAAATAAGAATCATAGACTGCTGAAATAGCAGTAATAGTTAAAAATAGCTCATTTTGATTGGACTTTAGTTAAGACTTGGCGTAATTTGGTATAGGAAAGTTAAGCAATTTTTACAATTCACCTATAGGAGAATATTAGATGGCTAAAAGTACTACTTCCAAAAAAACGACTACAAAAAAACCGTTATCTGCCAAAAGTACAGCTACTGCAAAAAGACTACAACAATCTGCAATTTTATTTCCAACTGATTTAGGTCAAAAAGCGTCTAAAGATATCTCTGGAGCAATGAATTCTGTATTAGCAGATGTCTTTGCTTTGTATTTAAAAACTAAAAACTTCCATTGGCATGTCAGTGGTCCACATTTTCGTGATTACCATTTAATGTTAGACGATCATGGAGATCAACTATTTGCAATGACTGATCCGATTGCTGAACGTGTACGTAAATTGGGCGGAACAACGTTACGTTCAATTAGTCACATCTCTAAATTACAAAGTATTTCTGACAATAATGCAGATTTTGTTGAGCCGTCTGATATGCTTGCTGAACTTTGTCAAGATAATATTAGATTAACAGAACGAATGCGTGTTGCTCATGATATTTGTGATAAATATAATGATTCAGCAACAGCAAGCTTAATTGAAGAATGGATTGACCAATCAGAAAGACGAGCTTGGTTCCTATTTGAGACAGGACGTAAATTGGATTCATCAGGACATTAAAACACCGTAATGATCTGTAATTATTTTAAATAAGAGACACTCATGGTGTCTCTTTATTTTCAATTTAAGGGGACCCAAAATGAGTAAAAAAATTGCAGTACTCGTTGGTAGTTTACGTAAAGGTTCATATAATTTAAAAGTAGCTAAAATCCTTAAAGAAATTGCCCCTTCTTCACTTTCCTTATATTTAATCGAAATTGGCGATCTTCCCTTTTATAATGAAGATATTGATACCGATACCCCACCAGCATCTTACACTTTATTTCGCAACGAAATAGCGGATTGCCGAGGCGTGATTTTTGTCACACCTGAATATAACCGAGGTTTACCTGCTGTGATCAAAAATGCAATTGATGTCGGCTCACGTCCTTATGGTAAAAATGTCTGGGCAAAAAAACCAGCCGCAGTGATTTCGGTCTCACAAGGTGCAATTGGCGGTTTTGGCGCTAATCATCAACTACGTCAGTCACTAGTTTTTCTAGATATGCCAACCTTACAACAGCCTGAAGCTTATATTGGTGGTATCAGTGCCGCTTTCGATGTGAATGGCAATATTTCTGAAAAAACCCGAGAATTTCTTTCATCAATTATTCAAGCTTACGCAATATGGGTTGAAAAATTAAGCTAATCCTTTATTATTTTAGCTATATATATATTTATTTGATAGTATCGTTTCGAGATGGCAATATTTTTTCCAAGCAGTGAACAAGAGTTATTAGATCGAGCAAAACTTGTTGCTGGATATACATTTGGTGAAATTGCTCAATATTTAGGCATGCCAATTCCTGACAATTTGACTAAACAAAAAGGATGGGTTGGCAATCTTATTGAAACGTTTTTGGGAGCCAATGCCGGTAGTAAAGCTGAACGAGATTTTAGTAATTTGGGCATCGAACTAAAAACAATTCCAATTGATATGCATGGTAAACCATTAGAAACGACCTTTGTCAGTGTAGCACCATTAATGGCAAATCATGGTGTGATTTGGGAAACAAGCCATGTGAAATATAAATTATCTAAAGTACTTTGGATCCCAATCGAAGGGGAAAGATCTATCCCACTTGCCAATCGTAAAGTTGGCAGTCCTATTTTATGGATACCCTCAAAAGAACAAGAACAGCAACTCAAACAAGATTGGCAAGAACTGATGGATATGATTGCATTAGGTCATGTTGAAAGAATTACAGCACATTATGGCACATATTTACAAATAAGACCTAAAGCGGCAAACGGTAAAGCTTTAACCGAAGCGGTAGGAGAAAATGGTCAAACTATTTTAACACGTCCACGTGGTTTCTATCTTAAAAAGTCTTTCACCAAGCAAATTTTACACAATGCTACTTACTAACACTATCATCCTGATTCTAAGAAAAGAATTTAAATAATATCAAGCATTAAAATTTTGGAGTTGCGTTGATAATTATAAAGTTGCTTTTTTTTAATCGGTAAATCATCAACTTCAGCTGGGTTAAATCCCTTTTCTCTAAACCAATGAATACTACGCGTTGTTAGCACAAAGATTTTATTGAGTCCTAAATTTTGTGCTCTACTTGCAACCGTATTAATTAACAAATCACCTCTGGATGAATTGCGATAATCCGGATGAATGGCTACACATGCCATTTCACCCATTTTTTCTTCCTGATAAGGATAAAGCGCTGCACAACCAATAGTCATATTGTCACGTTCAATAATTGTGAATTTATCAATTTCCATTTCCAATTGCTCTCGTGAACGCTTAACTAAAATACCTTGTTCTTCTAATGGACGAATCAATTCTAAAATACCACCAATATCGTTTATGGTCGCTAAGCGAATTTGCTCCGAATGCTCTTTAGCAACTTGCGTTCCTATGCCATCCCGTGAAAATAGTTCTTGTAAAATAGCGCCATCAATTAAATAGCTAACTAAATGACTACGCCTAACACCATTTCGACAGGCTTTTGAAGCGGCTTTCAAAAAGCGAGCTTCACTGGATAGATATTTACCTAATTGCTGTTTACGATTGACATAGTTGTCAGCATCGATTGGGAAAAGGTCAGTAATAACTTTACCTTGTTCATCAAGTACACCCTGCTCAGCACAAAAGCTGATTAACTTTTCAGCTTTGACTCGAATCGCCACTTCGGCAGCGACATCTTCTGAAGCTAAATTAAAGCTTTCTCCAGTCACCGATACACCAACCGGCCCTAATAGCACAATTGAACCACGATTGAGTTGCTCATCAATTGCCTCATTGTTAATACGACGAATTTTACCCGTATGGCAATAATCAATTCCTTCGTCTATTCCTAAGGGTTGAGCAATAACAAAATTACCGCTGACAACATTAATATGAGCACCTTGTAATGGGGTATTATTTAAACTCATTGATAAACTGGCAGTAATATTCAGTTGTAACATGCCTGTTACTTGCTTAATAATATCCAAAGTAACGGCATCTGTAATTCGGGTGTTTTTGTGGTATTTCGGCTCAATATTGTGATTTTTAAGTGATTCATCAATTTGATTGCGTGCTCCATTGACAATAACCAATTTGATTCCAAGACTATACAGTAATCCAATATCACTAATAATACTTGAATAGTTATTACTTTTTAGCACAGCACCTGTTAATAGGATAACAAAAGTTTTTCCATGATGAGCATTGATATAAGGTACAGAATGCCTTAATCCTTCAACTAACTCGGTTGTTCGCTCTTTCATTTTCGCAATCACCCAAATTGAATATTTATTCATATTTTTTGTATTTTTATTTATTTGCGAACAATAAGCAAGCAATATTTGATAAAATTTTGACAAGATAAAATCACAAGTTAAGTACCAAAAGAAAAACCTGTATTCAACAGTGTGTTGTTTATCAAAATTTTATTAAAAGTGGTAACAACAAACAAAATCAACGTATAAAAAAAGCATACCATTATTGTATGCTTTTTAAACTAAGAATAATTTTAAGTAATGCACTAAAAAACGAGTATTATTTATTCATCGTTTTTTGTCATAATTAATATCAACATCCCTTAAATTTTTATTAAATCGTTTATTTATTAATATTAAAGATCATGCGATAGCGCATTAATACGACAACCGCTAGTAATGTACCTAAACCTGCAATGATTGCATCACTTAACATGATATATCTTAAACCAAAATTTGTAGATATCCAGCCAATTAAAAAGGGAATGACTGTCGTTGCAACGCTCGATGAAGTGAAGAAAATGCCCAATACTTTACCCTTTCCTGATGGAAAAAATTCAGCCATGGTCGTTAATGCAAGTTGTAATACACCGCCTGCAGCTGTGAAACCAAGCACAAATCCTCCGACAATACACATTGTTGGTGTTGGATTGAGATACAATCCGATAAGCATTAACATAGATAACAGCGGATAGACAACCACAATATATACAGGTTTAATTAAACTTTTGACTAATATTGAAGTTAAAAAGACACTAGCAAGGGTACCTAGACCATACGAAGAGAATGCCTTAACCGCTCCTGCTGCATCCATGCCAGCGACAGTTTGAGAGAAATCCTTTAAACATGAAGAAACCAAATAAAATGTTGCGGTAGAGGTAAAACCAATCACAATAAAACAGATACCTTCAATCCAAAAATTTGATTTATGTTTTAAAGTTGGCGCTTCTTCAGTAATCGTTTGTAAATCTTTTTCTTCTTGTTCTGGTGTGATTTTATGATTTGGGAATGGCATTTTCAGTACAACTAATGCATTTAATGCGAGAATAATACAACATAAGATAAATGACCAACCGTAATATCCTTCACTCGCCATAATAATACCCATAATGATAGGTAGTACCGATTGACCTGCGGCAATCGCTGCTTTAGTTAATATCGATGCAGAGCCAGGCGATTTTGGAAAAGCTTCCATTAATGCTGGATAAGTACCGGCATCAAGTGTTGAATTAGCTATACCGCCTAACACTGCAAACATAAAGGCAATTTCAAAACTTGGGCTAACCAAAATACCAACTAAAAAACCAATATAAAATAATCCGCCTAACGCAATGAAAGGTTTTCGCCCATACTTATCGGATAACGTTCCCATAACAAATAGGACTAACAAGCGCCCCACGCCTAACCCCATCATGACATCATAAACACTCTTTTTTGCCTTGCCTATTAAGTCAGTTTGTTCAGGAGTAAGTGCATCTTGCGCAATATTAAATAAGTAAGCAATGTCAGGATTAAACTGAGCAGCTAAATAATCAATATTCAAACCAAGTATTATTGCCCCCATTCCATGCACAAAGTAGTTTATATATAAACAGATCGAAGTGCCTAAATATCTATTTTTCATTTATTATTTCCTGTAAAAATTAATTTTCAAAACACTAAAATAAATTTTACTCATCATGTAAATAACATTGAGTTTTAAATTTTTTTCATATCTATCACTTTGGTAAAACGGAAATAGACAATCAGCGCTAATACCACACTAGTCAGCGCAATAACAAAATCGGTCAAAATGGCATAACGTACATCAATTTTCGCTAATTTAGGTACTATCAATGGAATAACAGTAAAAGAGAATCCGCTAAAAGTATACATACAACCAACGGCAATACCTTTGTGGGTTGGAAATAATTGTTGCATGACGACTAACGTTAGTTGAAGTACGCCACCTGCAGCAGTAAACCCCATTCCAATAGCAACAAAAAAACACATCTCCGAAGATATATTGAAATAGAAAAGAATGAGCACAAGAGCGGATAGAGCAGGAAGAATAATGATGCAATCTATTGGCTTTAAAAAATATTTGACTATAAATGCAGTAACAAACACAGAAATAATTGATGCTCCGCTATAATAGCTAATCAACTGGTTAGCTTCAAATTCATCCATATTCACACCTTGAACCGCTATGGTTGGCAACCATTGTGAAATGACCAAAAATGTTGCTGTGGTGGTAAACCCCATGATAATTAATAGCACACCTTCAATAGCAAATTTTGGGGTATCTTTAAAATAATTATCAGTTCCTTCACACCCCGTAATAGCAATTTTTTTAGAAGGAAATTGGGTTGGTGCAAGCAATATTCCATTGATTATTAAAAATGCAGCAAAAGAAAGAAATGCCCAACCATACCAGATATGATATTCACCAAAAAAAGTAACGATAAAAGGTAATATTAATGTTCCAATTGAAATGAACGCTTTAATCAATACACTAGCAGAACCTGCTGATCGAGGAAAACACTCAGTTAATGTAGGCATAGAGCCAGTATCTAAACATGAGTTTCCAGCCCCAATAGCAATAGCGAGACAAAAGGCGATATGAATGTCAGTGCAAAACGTCATACCTACAAAAAAGATTACATAACATGCCATTCCTAAATAGATAAAAAGTTTACGACCAAATATATCTGACAAGATTCCACCAGCTAGCATCAAAGATATTTTTCCTATCCCAATACCAGAAGCAACATAGCCAAGTTCAACAATATCGGTATTGAGTTGTTTTGAAAGATCATTTGAAAATTGCATGATTACGATTAAAGCAATACTTTGTATAATGTAATTTGCGTAAATAGAGCTGACAATCCCATAAGAATTGACCTTTCGATTATCCATTGGTAGTACTCCATAGCTAAAAATTAAAAATATAAAACTATAATTGCTTTCAATATACAATCATCAATCTGAATCTAAAAGAGATAAGTATAATTTTATTGCTAAACTTTAATGTTGGTCACATTTATTTATAGATTCTAATAAATTCATAAATAGAAAAATATAGTATTGATTAATATACGAACCAAAAAATAAATTTATTCTATAGTATTTTAAGAATTTATTCTTTTTTTTTATAAAAAATGCCACATTGAATGTGGCACTTTGGAAGAAAGGAAGAAAATAGTATATTAATTCTGCAAAATTTGAAGAATTTCACTAAGAATTTGACTTTCATCTTGATCAACATTGATTACATGATGTGCTGCATCATGATATAAAGGTAATCTATCTGCTAATACTTTTTCCATTTCATCAACGATGGATAAGCCTGTTAAGGATGGTCTTTGGGCAACATTAGGATCTTTCATTAAGCGTGCGGCTAATGTTGCCGCAGGAGCAGATAAAAAGATCACTGTTCCATTTTGTTTCATGAAGTCACGATTATGTTCAGCTAATACCATCCCACCTCCAGTTGCGATAACACGTGACGATTTGGTCGTATCAATCAGGACTTGACTCTCTCTTGCTCTGAATCCTTCCCAACCTTCTTTTTCGACGATTTCTGCAACGGTTTTTTGGGTAGTTTCCAGTAAATGGCAATCTGTATCAACGAAAGAAAATGACAGCTTATTTGCAAGCATTTTTCCTATAGTTGTTTTACCTGCTGCTCTTGCACCAACTAAAAAAATTGTCTTATTCATATTGGATCCTTTCATATTTACAGATTGAAAAATATATCACTATGCTAGTGATTCACTTCAGCTTTTGCAACAATTTTTTTACATATTGTTTATCAAAACAAACGGCATTGATTTTTATAAATTTAATTTAATTTTTTATCAATTTTTTGTAAATAAAAATTTACACCCTTTATTCTGTTCACTTTATAAATTTATATTATCATCTATAATCTACTAACAAAGTTTTTCTAAACCACGAAAATAGAGTTCCGTTGCAATTGATTGATGTAAGCGCCATTGTATGACATCAAGATCTGGGTTTACCTTTTTAAATTCTTCAAATGTCATGAAATAACGAATAGTATTACTTCCTACTCTATCATTAATACTATTGATGATAATATTTACTTTATCAGTACGAAGTTTTTTTAGCGCTTTCATTGCATTAGCCACAAATTCCGGTACAGGCTCTATGCCTTTTTCCCAATCGTGCCAAGTTTTCGCATCAGTTTTACCAATATATTCGCTTGCTTCTGGCACTTTTAGCATAAGAAAACGGCGATAAGCTTGCAATTCTAGGTTAGTCATAATTACTCCTTCTAATAACAGACTAAATTTATACAATAGAATAAAAACCAATTAAAATCGAAAATTAGAATTTTCAGCAAATTATATAAATCGTTTATCAAACACATTTAATGATGCAAAATGGTTCAATGTATTGAATTTTTTACTAAATACTTATTTTTCAGCTAAAGCATCTATAACAGCTTGTTTTGCCCGGTCAGATAAATCTTTTCCTGTCCAAATTTTGAATTGGGCATTCGCTTGACCGATAAACATTTCTCGTCCCGAAATTGATTCCCATCCCGCTTTTTCAGCTTCTTGTCTAAAACGAGTATGATATGGAGTATACACAATGTCATATGCAATACCTTTTCCTTTGAACCAAGAATATTCATAAGGTGTCTGATCTTCAAATTTACCTTTCATACCTAATGGCGTAGAATTGATAATAATTTGTGCTTCAACTTTATCACGGTCTTCCCAAGCAACCGTTTTTAAATTAAATTCTTTGGCAAGCTCTGACGGCAAATCTGTTACAATATCCGTTACAGTAATATCGGTATAACCTAGATCATGTAAGCCAACTACCGCAGCTCGAGCTGCACCGCCTGCGCCAAGTAATAGCACTTTTTTGTAGTGTGGCGGTAGCTGCTTTTCTTGAAGAGGTTGCATAAAACCAACAATATCTGTGTTATCACCACAAAGCTTATCACCATCCCAATAAACCAAATTTGCAGCACCTGCTTTTTTGACATGTTCAGTCACTTCATCTAAATAAGGAATAATAGCTTGCTTATGTGGAATTGTGACACACAATCCGCGAATATTTAATAATCTTACAGATTTAAAAAGAGTAGGAATATCTTCTGGTGGTGTTGAAAATGGAACCAAAACCGCTGGAATGCCATAATCTTGAAATGATGTGGTATGAATTAGTGGACTCAAACTATGTCCTAAAGGATAACCGATAATACCGTAAATACTATAAGGCGTGAACTGGCTCATGTAATCTCCTTGAAAGTTAGAAAATTAAACCGAATAAATAAATTCTGTCATTCATTGTATTAAAGCATATTTATTATAAAATTAAATCATTTTTTCTAAAATTATAGATACCCTTAATGATTTGTTTTATAACAATTTGTTTAATATATAGAATTTAAATTTGATGAGTAAAAGCAATGTTAAATTGTTTAGAAAATTCATCGATAATAAACTTTTTTATATTTTTTGATGAAAATTGATCATTGATAAGGTTTATCACATCACAAACCTTATCATTATTCTGATATGCCAAATCCCCTATGATAAATTCATGCTAGTTGATAAAATTTATCGACCAAAAATCGCATCATCACTGTGTTCAATTAAGAAATGATAAAACTTCTGCGCTGCCGGTAATAACGGTCTATTTTCCATTGTCGCAATAAATATATCTCTTTTTTGATAATTTTTGCTCATTGGTACTAATGTTACATTGAACTCTTCAGGTATATGTACTCTCGGCATAATACCGATACCATAATTAATCGATACTAATCCCATCATGGCGCTTTCTGTTTCAACATGACAAGCTATGTTCGGCTTGATGCCCGTTTTATTTAACATGTCATCGATCACACTTTTCATCCCACTTCGTTCTGTAAATAAAATAAGGGGTTCGTGAATTAAGTCTTTTAAATCAAGTTTTTTACGCTTAGATAAAGGATGATCATTAGAGATAATAAAAACTAATTCTTGTTTAGTTAACTTTTGAAAATGAACATCTGGTTCATCTTGTAAACGTGAACAGATAGCTATCTCGTATTTTTTGTCTCTTAATCCTTCAATGATATTTTGTGACATTCCTTCATAAAAAGAGAAAGTAATATCTTTATTCTCAGGTTGAGCTAAAAACGCCTTGATAATTTTTGGAATATAATTGGAACTAATAGAATAGATAAAAGCAAGTCCAATATGACCATGTGAAACACTGGTTAATTCTTTAACAAACTGTTCGCCTTCTGATAATGCCGTTAATGCTTGTTCTACATAAGTAAGATATTGTTTTCCTTCTTTTGTTAGTTCAACATTTCGGCCTCTTTTTTGAAATAATTTAATCCCAACCTCTTTTTCCAGTTCTGATATAGAATGACTAAGGCTTGGCTGACTGATTGAAAAATATTCTGATGTTAATGTGTAATGTTGAGTTTTAGCAAGCACTTGGAAATATTTTAGTTGTTTAAGATTCATGTGATCAAACTCTCTTTACTTAGTTATACAAAAGACAGTATAGGAGAATTTTCCATTAACACAATATTTGTATTTTATTTAACTCAGTTAAATTTAAACTTATTTTTTTCTTAAACAAGATAATACTTGAGAATTTGCCGATAAAAGCGTATACTTCGCTACCTCATTATTGTGGGTGTAGTGTGAGAGGTGAAACTGCTTCTCAAATAGAGCTGCAGCAAACTAAAAGCCTGACGAGGTTAATTCCATTAACATATTACGCCCAAGGCTTAAGCATAGAAATTTTGGAGAATTATTGACATGTCACGAGTATGCCAAGTAACAGGAAAAAAACCTTTAGTAGGGAATAATCGTTCTCATGCGATGAATGCTACTAAACGTCGTTTTCTACCAAATCTTCAAACTCACCGTTTTTGGGTTGAGAGTGAAAAACGTTTTGTAAAATTACGTGTATCAGCTAAAGGTATGCGTACTATCGATAAAAAGGGTATTGATGCAGTTTTAGCTGAACTTCGTGCCCGTGGTGAAAAGTACTAATAAGGAAACCCTATCATGGCAAAAGGTGTACGCGAAAAAATTAGATTAGTTTCTTCTGCTGGTACAGGTCATTTTTATACCACTAGCAAAAACAAAAGAACCATGCCTGAAAAAATGGAGATCAAAAAATACGATCCTGTTGTTCGTCAGCATGTTATCTATAAAGAAGCTAAAATCAAATAGTTTTAGATAAATACCAAAAACCCAGCAAAAGCTGGGTTTTTTTATGTTTATCGATTACCTATCATTATCAAATTAAACTTCTATTAATAGTCCATATGTATTCTTCTATTATTTACATGGATAATTAAAAAATATTGATTGTTACAAACTATCACATAAACAGAATATTAATGAAGATAAGCATTTACCACTTAAATTCAATTATAAAAAAAGCTCCAGTTTTTATCCTGAAGCTTTTTGGAAAGTTATAAAACTATTTTTTATTTTAAATATTGCTGTTCATATGCTTGGGCTTTTTTATCATCAAATACATGTTCCCAGCGAGCAATAACAATAGCCGCTAAGGCATTACCAACCACATTAACCACGGTGCGCCCCATATCTAATATACGCTCAACCCCCATAATATAACCAATGCCGTCAAGCGGTATTCCAACACTACCTAATGTCGCAGAAAGCACCAAAATTGAAGCTCCCGGTACACCAGCAATCCCTTTCGATGCAACCATTAGTGTAATAACAACAATAATTTGATCGAGAATCGACAATTCCATACCGAAAAGCTGAGCTAAAAAGATAACAGTGATACTTTGATATAATGTTGAACCATCAAGATTAAATGAATAACCTGTTGGAATAACAAAGCTGGTTATGGATTTTGGCGCACCATAGGCTTCCATCTTTTCAATAATTTTAGGTAATGCAGTCTCTGAACTCGCTGTTGAAAAGGCAATAACTAACTCTTCTTTTAATATTCGTAAAAGTTTAAAAATACTGAATCGGCACAATTTACAAACAAGTCCTAAAACGACAATTGTAAATATAATCATTGCCGAATAAACCGTAACAATAAGTTTGAATAATGGTAATAAAGATTCAAAACCATATTTTGCCACCGTGACAGTAATAAGTGCAAAGACACCTATCGGCGCATAACGCATAATCATATTGGTCACTTTGAACATGGTATCAGAAACAACTTTTAAGAAAAATACGAAAGGTTCTCGTTGCTTATCAGGTAAAGACATAAGTCCTAAACCAAAAAATACGCAGAAGAAGATCACAGGTAAAACAGCACCATCACTCATTGCTTTAAAGATATTAACAGGAATCATCTCTAAAATCATGACGATTAAGCCATGTGGTTTTTCGCTTTGTTCTTGAGCTGCTTTAGCAAAATTACTGACATCAGTAGTTGCTAAAGTTGAAGAATCAATACCAGCCCCAGGTGTAAATAGATTCCCCCAAAGAAGCCCCAACAAAATAGCAATAGTTGTGATAATTTCAAAATAGAGAATTGTTTTAAAGCCTAAAATACCTAATCGCTTTGAACCGCCAATGCCTGCAATACCTAAGGTTAATGTGCTTAGTATAATCGGCAATACGATCATTTTAATTAAGCGAATGAAAATTTCCCCAGCTGGTTGAAAGACATTAACGATTAAAAATTGGTAATCCGAATGCAAAGGATGGTTTGAATCAGAAAGTTCGAACAGATAAGCACCTACAGCCACGCCTAGAATTAATGCTATTAAGATTTGCCATGCAAGATTTGATAATATTTTTTTCATTAAAAATGACATCTAATACTATTCCTTTTTGAGGTTTTCTAAAATAAAAAAGGACTAGCTATATAACTAATCCTTCTTAATAATTAAAAATTATTCTTCGGACTCCTGAGCTGAATTATCCAGCTCGTCTCTCTGCTGCGATGATACTGATTCCACATCATCATCTTCGGTTTCAGCGATTCGTTGCAGACCCACAACTTTTTCGTTATCGGCTGTGCGAATCAATCTTACACCTTGTGTATTTCGACCGACAATACTTACTTCTGAAACGCGTGTGCGTACTAACGTTCCGGCATCAGTAATTAGCATGATTTGATCAGTTTCATCCACTTGTACAGCACCAACCACAGCGCCATTTCGTTCACTGACTTTGATCGAAATCACCCCTTTTGTTGCCCGAGATTTTGTTGGATAAAGCTCTTGTTGAGTACGCTTACCATAACCATTTTGCGTTGCGGTTAAAATCGCACCATTGCCTCGAGGGACGATAAGTGACACTACTTTATCATCACTTTCAAGTTTAATGCCACGCACACCTGCAGCGGTACGCCCCATTGCTCGAACTTTATTAGCAGGGAAGCGAACAACTTTACCATTAGCAGAGAACAGCATGATGTCTTCCGTATCTGAAACTTGAGTGATTTCGTCATCATCTGACTCAATGTCTTCATTCACTACATCATCATTTAGTTCTTCATCATCAATGGCTGATGATTCATTACTCGTTAAATCGACACCGATTAACTCATCATCATCACGTAAGTTGATTGCAATAATACCACCACTACGTGGGCGACTAAATTCAATAAGAGAAGTTTTCTTCACCGTTCCTTGAGCAGTCGCCATAAATACGCAATGTTCATCGTCAAATTCCCGAACGGGTAAAATTGCGGTGATACGTTCATTTTCTTCAAGTGGTAATAAATTAATAATTGGACGACCACGTGATCCTCGACTTGCCTCAGGTAATTGATAAACTTTCATCCAATATAAGCGACCACGGCTTGAGAAGCACAAAATAGTATCATGGGTATTAGCAACTAATAATTTTTCAACAAAATCTTCTTCTTTGATTTTGGTTGCTGATTTACCTTTACCACCACGACGTTGAGCTTCATAATCTGAAAGCGGTTGATATTTCACATACCCTTGATGAGAAAGGGTAACAACAACATCTTCTTGTGCAATCAGATCTTCAATATTGATATCCGCACTACTTGCCGTAATTTCCGTTCGTCTTGCATCTTGGAACTGATCGCGTATCGCTTCAAGCTCTTCACGTATCACCTCCATTAATCTTTCAGGACTTGCCAGAATATATAATAGTTCACCGATTTGAACTAATAACTCTTTATATTCATCAAGAATTTTTTCATGTTCAAGTCCGGTTAAACGATGCAAACGAAGATCTAAAATTGCTTGAGCTTGCGCCTCAGAAAGATAATAGTGACCGTCACGGATACCGAATTCTGGAGCCAAATCTTCTGGACGAGCAGCATCATCGCCTGCTTTTTCAAGCATTGCCGCAACATTTCCAAGTTGCCAAGCTTGAGATAAAAGTTTACTTTTTGCTTCAGCTGGTGTTGCAGCTGCTCGAATTAACTCAATCACAGGGTCAATATTGGCAAGTGCAATCGCTAAACCTTCTAATACATGTGCACGTTCACGGGCTTTACGCAATTCGTAAATAGTACGGCGTGTTACAACCTCACGACGATGAAGCACAAAAGCTTCGATCATTTCACGTAAATTTAACAGTTTTGGTTGACCTTTATGTAAAGCCACCATATTGATACCAAACGAGACTTGTAATTGGGTTAATGAGAAAAGATTATTCAGTACAACTTCACCCACCGCATCTCGTTTAATTTCGATGACTATACGCATGCCATCTTTATCCGATTCATCACGCAAAGCAGAAATGCCTTCAACTTTCTTATCTTTAACTAATTCAGCAATTTTTTCGATGAGTTTTTTCTTGTTAACTTGATAGGGTATTTCATTAACAATAATCGTTTCACGACCACTGTGATCATCAACTTCAATGGTTGCTTTAGAACGAATATAGATAATTCCACGGCCAGTACGATAAGCATTTTCTATGCCTTTTCGACCGTTTATTAATGCTGCGGTTGGAAAATCAGGCCCCTGAATATGTTCCATTAGCCCTTCAATTGAAATATTTTCATCTTCAATATAAGCAAGGCACCCATTAATAACTTCTGTAAGGTTATGCGGTGGGATATTGGTCGCCATACCTACTGCAATTCCTGATGATCCATTAATTAATAAGTTAGGAATACGTGTTGGTAACACATCAGGAATCATTTCTGATCCGTCATAGTTTGGTGAAAAATCGACGGTTTCTTTATCAAGATCTGTCAGTAATGCACCTGCAAACTTTTGCATACGAATTTCGGTATAACGCATTGCTGCTGCCGAATCACCATCAACCGATCCGAAGTTACCTTGACCATCAACCAGCATATAACGCAGTGAAAATGGCTGTGCCATACGTACAATTGTGTCATAAACAGCTGAGTCACCATGCGGATGGTATTTACCGATTACATCCCCAACTACACGAGCTGATTTTCGATAAGGTTTATTCCAATCATACCCCGCTTCATGCATGGCAAATAAAACACGTCGGTGAACAGGCTTTAAGCCGTCACGAACATCAGGCAGTGCACGCCCGACGATTACAGACATAGCATAATCAAGGTAAGAGGATTTTAGTTCATCTTCAATGTTAACGGGAGTTATTTCTTTGGCTAGTTCGGTCATAACACCAAGTTCTCTTATTAATATAAATCATTAAAACAGCTTATAATTATAGCATATTATTCGCTATTATTGCAGAACTAAACTGTTTTTATTTTCATTATTAAGTATGATTAAACAAAGTATTTTCAATTAATTGGCATAAACAGTTTAAAATCATAGCATGCATCTCATAAGCCATCACTTTTTTATAGGTCGGAATTCTAATTTCAATATCATTTTGACCTAATAAACCTATTACCTCTCCACCATCAAAAGCCGTTAGAGCAACAATTTTCATATCTTTAATGACCGCTTCTTGTACAGCTCGGATAATTGCTTTACTGTTCCCTTGGCAAGTTGCCACGATTAATATATCACCTTGTTGCCCCAATGCTTGTATTTGGCGTGCATAAATCTCTTCATGATTTTTAATCGCACTTAATAAAACATTATCAGACACTAAAGCGATAGCGGGAATACTAGGTCTTTCAATATCAATACTGGTAATTAATCGAGAAGTAAAACTTTGGACATTCGCAGCCGAAGAGCCATTACCACAACTCATAATTTTATTACCATTAAGTAATCCTTCAACGATGATGTTAGCGGCTTTTTCAATTGACGAACCTAAGGATTCAGCCATCACAATTTGTGTTTGGATACTTTCTGTAAAATAATTTTTGATTAAGTCTTGCACGTTTTCACCTAAATATTAAAACGCATTAATAATCCATTGTTGGCTTTTACCAGTAATAGCAAAAACATCAAATCGAAACTCAGTTTCTTCAATATTCAAATTTTGCGCAATCATCCAAAGTTGCGCTGCCTGTTTAATTTTATTTTGTTTATTAGGCGTTATTGTCATTTCTGCATGACCAAAATGGGCATTTTTTCGATAGCGCACTTCTATAAAAACAAGGCATTGTTTGTCACGCATAACCAAATCAAGTTCCCCAAAGCGAAATTGACTATTTTTAGCTATAAGCGTTAAACCTTGCCCAAGCAGATACTGGCAAGCAATATTTTCAAAATGCTCGCCAATTTTTTTTCTATTCACTAATCGTTTCTGATTTAGTTGAGCTATTAGAATATTGTTGCCATGATAATGCGCGCGTTATTTCGCATTGTTCTGACGTTGATAATTTACCTGTCATTCCATCTAAAAAATTAGTTTGATTTGAACTTAATTGATTAAAACGATTTGCTAAACGCCAAGCATCTATTCCCATTGCATAAACACGCATTAAGGAATAATCCTTCTTAATACTGTCCGGCAACTCGATCGAGGTATCAAGTTGATTAGAAATGAGCGGAATTTCAGCATATTGCGTTTGATTTAAATCATAGTAGAAGTCATTAGATGCATTTGCGACATGACTTTTAGAACTTGAATACAGCGCAACACTCGCAGATGACGAGTGACCAATCGGTTTATCAGCTCCCATATCCAACATCGGTTTGATCAACGTTAATTCATCGTATGAGGAATAAATATAAATTGCATCAAAATCAGTAAAATTATCAACTAAACTCATTGATTCAGATGGCATATCATTAAGAACAATAGGCTCACCAACAAGTTCGATACCAACATTTTTATTCATACTATCACTTAATGTTTTAGCATTTCCAAAATACTGGACATAAGCTGGTGAACTGTTAACTGAAAGTTGAGACCACTGTTTTGCAAAATTTTGTGCTACGCGTTTACCAAGTTCATTTTGTGGGACTAATAACAATGGTTTTAGTTTATTTTGTGCAAATATATGATTAGCTGCATCTTTTGCTTCATCTTCAGGAGATAATGCAAAATAACACATCTTGTTGCGGGTATCTGATTTATTCTCAACTTTATTCAATGCTAATACAGGAATACCCGGCGCCAATTGCTTGATATAGTTAACATCACCTTTTAATAAAGGTCCTACAATTAATTCTACATCTTTATCTTTAGCTTGTTGAATTAATTTATCTAATGAGGCACTTGCTGTATCAAACGTCACAATATTTTGTTGTGGTTCTTGTGGATAAAACTTCATGGCATCAAAATAACCTTGACGAATTGTTTCACCAAAAATATGTGAAGTTCCACTTAACGGTAATAACAATGCCACTTTTTTGCCTTCATTATCAACACTAAGTGTTTGTTCTCCCGTTAACATTGAAATAACACCATTACCAGGATGATTAGGATATCGTGTCGCCCAATCATGAAAAGCCTGTTTTAAATTTTCATTGTCAGAAGCACCAACTAGTGTAGTTGTTTGATAAGCGATACTTAATTCAATCCAGCCTTGTAATGTGGTTTCATTAGTACCTACAGCAATTTTATCCATTTGATCGCTTCTTAACTTACTGAAAAAATTCCATGTACTACTCAATACTTGTTGACGCTGATCTTTCGATGACCATTTTTCTAATTCAATATAGTCATGTGCTTGAGCATTAATATTTTTTTTGTCTAAAGCTAATTTGATGGAGTAATATCGATATAACTGTGAATTATTAAGCTCTTCAATAGATAAGGTATCAAGTTTAAATCGTTTTCCTGTTCTAACTGCGATTTCACCTTGAGATAAAATTTTATCTATTTTTTGTTCCGGATTGAGATCTGTCGACAACTTAGAAAGTAGTGTGTTAGCTTGTGAAAGCTTGTTTTCTTTAATTAATGCCCGAATAGCTAACAATTGCCAATTTGTTTTAGCTTCTCCAGAACTTGCTTCGACTTGTGAAAGATAATAACTCGAATCTTTGCTTTCATCAAAGCCAGAACCGTTTTTTGAAAAGCTTCCTGAACATCCAACTAAAAATGCTAATAATACTGATATTAACATTGTGTAAAATGAGCGTTTTATATTCATACCTATTCTCGTATAATTTGTTGTCACTAAATTCGTTGTTAATTCATTGTTACTTAGTTTGGTTATGATAATGTGTTTAATTTAACTTCAAAAATAATCTATTTATTTTCAATTTATAATGACTTTTTAGTAAATTTGATCGTGCTAATTTATCGCATTTTTACTTGGGATATAGAAGAACACAACTATTTTCGCTTTATTATCTATTTACCGCGATTTGACCGCTAATTACATTACTCATTGATTTAAATCAGAACATATATCAATCAATATTAAGCTTTTTCGTTACATATATAAAGCTATACAGACAACAATATATAAACTATTTTGATGACTAATAAAGTATATTCTTTTACCTAAAAAATTAGCTTAGTTTAACTAACTACAGTCAATTAAAGAATTAATTATTTTTATCCCCAAATTCGTTGTACATGAACGGTAATTTCTTCTCGATCATGATAAAGCTGTTTTGCTTGAATTTGAACATTAATTTGATTGTCATTTAATATGTTATTGAGCAATTGTAAATTTTGTTTCACTTCTTCATAACGCTTTTTCATGGGTAATTTCAGATTAAAAATTGTTTCTCGACACCAACCATTGATAAGCCATTTAGTTATTAATTCTGTCACTTTAGTCGGTTTTTCAACCATATCACAAACTAACCAATAAATATTATGCTTTTTAGGCATAAATTTAAAGCCATCTTCTCGAAAATGTTTAACTTGCCCTGTTTCCATTAATTTCGGATTCATTGGACCATTATCAACGGCATAAACCATCATACTTCGTTTGACAAGCTGGTATGTCCATCCTCCCGGACAAGCGCCTAAATCAACAGCATTTAATCCACCTTTTAGCCTTTCTTCCCATTCTTCATAGGGAATAAAGATATGAAACGCTTCTTCAAGTTTTAATGTGGAACGGCTTGGGGCATCAACTGGAAATTTTAACCGAGGTATCCCCATATAGAACGGTGAATTATTTTCACTCAGTGAATAACCAACATAACAACTATTATTATTTAGAAATAACACATGAATAACAGGGCGGATTGGATTTTGGACTTTTAATAAAATCCGATGATTTCTTAACGCTTGCCGAAGCGGAACAGTAAATTTGCGACAAAACCCCGCCAACGCTTTTCCTTCATTAGTATCTGCCACTTCAACTCGCAAATCGCCGGCTTTATCAATACATCCCGTTAACGCTTCAACAATAGGCGTAATACGATCATCTGTTGGCAAATCAACTAATCGATCGCCTGTAACAAACATTTGGCGTGCAAATATAAGTGTTCTAAAAGGTAACGCTTGAATTAAGCGTTGAGCATCGCCATTTTGATAGCATTCAAAAACAACATAGCCACTATTATCGTTAACTTTAGCAAATCCAAAGATCTCTTTTTGAGCCGCTTTATCTGTGATTTCAGCGGCACACTCTTTTTCAAAACCAATACGGCAATAGAGAATAATCTTATTTAATTTTTGCATATTGTATCTTTAACTCTTTTTTCAAAAATCCCAAAAAAATAGCTGTATTAGTCGGATTGAACACTGTCTGTATATAATGGTGCTTCACCTTTTGGACGAGTTTTGAATCTTCGATGTAACCACATATATTGCTCTGGCGCTTTTAAAATTTCTTGCTCAATCGCTTTGTTCATAAACGTTGCTGCTTGCACATCATCGTCCATCGGAAAATCAATAAGCTGGGATGTAACATAAACAGTATAATGCCCATTTTTTTCACGTTTGGGGGTAAAAGGGATAATTGCAGGTTGACCAAGTTTAACCAAAATACGCGTACCTATTGTAGTTGCAGCCTTTTCGACAGAAAAGAAAGGCGCAAACACGCTGTTTTTAGGCCCATAATCATGGTCTGGTGCATACCATAATAATTCACCATTTTTTAATGCACGAATCATTCCTTTGGTGTTATATCGTTCTAACATATATTTATTAGACTTTAACCTACCTTTTAACTGCACGTAATCCATAACAGGATTATCATTTGGACGATAAACACCAACTCCAGGATGATGCATACCTAAAATACGAGCACCTAATTCTAATGTGAGAAAATGGATACCGATTAGTAATACCCCCTTTCCAGCCTGCTGTATTTGAGTAATATGCGAATCGCCAACAATAGAGGATTGTTTAGCTAATCGTTTATTTGACCAAAACCAAGCCATACCCGTTTCAAAAATCGCTAAACCGGTTGATATAAAATTTTCACGCAACATCTGATCACGTTCTTGCTGTGATTTTTCGGGGAAACAGAGCATTAGATTTTGCCTTGCTGTTTCTTTACGTTTGCCAATTATTTTCATTGATAGCAATCCCAACCCTTTACCTAATTGATAAATAATTGGATATGGCAATAACACGATAAGATATAAAAGACCAAGCCCAAACCATGTTAACCAATAACGCGGGTGTAATAAACGTTTAGTAAAGATTGGGCGAATTTCCTGATTTTGAGTCATATAAAGATTAAGTTATTATCAATAACAAAGTGGACTATTATATACTATATCTTGGTTTTGGTGGCAGAAAAATCAAATTACTAACTTAACAATGACATTCATTTCTCATAATGCTAATTGTTAACATGAGGATTAAAAATTAAAATTAGGGATTAATCAGATTAATCCCAATATATTAGACAACTTAATTTGTAAAATAAAAATCAGTTGAAGTAATTTATTCCGATTAAACAGCCACAGGTGCTTTAATAGCGGGATAAGGGTCATAATCAACAATTTCAAAATCTTCAAATTCGTAATCAAAAATTGTGGGTGGCTTACGTCTAATTTTAAGCTTTGGTAAAGCTCGAGGTTCCCGGCTTAGCTGTAAATGCGTTTGTTCCATATGATTTGAATATAAATGGGTATCGCCACCCGTCCAAACAAAATCACCCACTTCTAGATCACATTGTTGAGCAATCATATGCACTAATAATGAATAGCTTGCTATATTAAATGGTAAGCCTAAAAATACATCACATGAACGCTGATAAAGTTGACATGATAGTTTTCCATTGGCAACATAAAATTGGAAAAAAGCATGACATGGTGCTAATGCCATTTGATCTAACTCTCCAACATTCCATGCAGAAACAATCATACGTCTTGAATCGGGATCTGTTTTGATTTGTTGAATTAATTGCGATATTTGATCAACTTGCCTACCGTCAGCTGTTCCCCATGCTCGCCACTGTTTTCCATAAACAGGGCCTAAATTGCCATTCTTATCCGCCCATTCATCCCAAATAGTCACTTTATTATCTTGTAAATACTTGATATTAGTATCACCCTTTAAAAACCAAAGTAATTCATGAATAATTGAACGTAAATGGCATTTTTTTGTAGTTACCAGTGGAAACCCTTTTTGCAAATCAAACCTCATTTGATAACCAAAAATTGATAACGTACCCGTTCCTGTGCGATCTGATTTAGGCGTACCCTCATTTAAGATTGTTTTCATCAGGTCTAAATATTGTTTCATGAATTTCTCGCTTTTTGATTAAATCGACATGCATATAACATAATTAAAGCACCACCTAGTATCATAGGTAGACATAAAATTTGCCCCATACTAATGATGTTGAAAAATAAGCCTAATTGTTCATCAGGTTGTCGATAAAATTCAATAACAAACCTAAATAAACCGTAGCATAGTAAAAATAATCCAGATACAGATCCTGTTGGCCTTGGCTTTCTAATAAACAGATTTAAAATAATAAATAAGACAATACCTTCAAAAGCCATTTCATATAATTGGGAAGGATGTCTTGGAAGTATGCCATGCAATTGAGTATACAGTTCTTTCCATTCAGGATGTGATTGAACAAACATGAAATCTGCATGTGATGATGTAGGGAACAGCATCCCAACTGAAGAATGAGTCACACGCCCCCATAGTTCGCCATTGATAAAATTACCAAATCGCCCAAACATTAAACCTATTGGCACTAAAGGTGCGACAAAATCGGCAACTTGCATAAATGTTTTGTGATTTATTTTAGCAAAAATTGCAATAACACAAATAGCCCCAATCAATCCGCCATGAAAAGACATCCCACCTTCCCAAACTTTAAATAATGATATGGGATCGTTGATAAAAACATTAAAATTATAAAAAAGCACATAACCTAATCGCCCACCCACGAAAAGACCTAAAAATCCCCAGAACAGTAAATTTTCAACTTGTGGAACAGTCCATTGACTATTTGTTTTTTTTGCTCGCCTCTTGGCTAAAAAAAGGGCACCTAATACCCCCAAAAGGTACATTGCTCCATACCAGTGTAAAGAAATAGGTCCAATTGAGAAGGCAATTGGATTGAAATTTGGAAACTGTAAATATTGATTCATCTTTTAGTTCGCTGTTTATTTTTACGTTTATGAACAAAATAATTGGATTTTTTTTTGTTTGAACTGTTTGTTGCTTGTACATCCACTTCAGTTTGTATGGCAAATACGGGTAATGAAAATTCTTTCATGGCTCTGCGATATACATCACGTTTAAAAGAAATCACTTGTCGAATTGGATACCAATAATTGACCCATTTCCAATCATCAAATTCAGGTGTAGAAGAAACATTGAGATTAATCACTGAATTATCAGAAATTAACTCTAATAAAAACCATTTTTGTTTTTGACCGATACAAACAGGTTGATTTTCCCAACGAATCATACGTTTAGGTAATTTATATCTGAGCCAACCATTGGTAACAGATAAAATTTTTACATCTTTAGGTAATAATCCGACTTCTTCATTCAATTCTCGAAACATTGCCTGTTCAGGCGTTTCGTTTTGTTTTATTCCGCCCTGAGGAAATTGCCAAGAATTTTGCCCATAACGACGAGCCCAAAGTACTTGGCCATAACGGTTACAAATAACTATTCCTACATTTGGACGGTAGCCATCATTATCAATCACTGACTACCTCAAAAAAATCTATTTCATATGGCTAAATTGTTTCATACATACAGCAATAAATAAATAGAAAAATGCTATTAATCGAGAAATATGTTATTAAACAGATTAGTTTTAACCATTTTCAGTAGTGCTATTGTTTCTATAAAAACTGTTTTTTGAATGACTAAAATTATAAGATAAATTAGAATATTAATGAGTTAAATGATTGTTAAATTATATTAAAACAATAAGTTGAATTTAGATAGATGATAAAGAAAGGTAACATCAATAGTGTTTGGTTGAAAAATAGGGATAACTTACACCTTTCAAAATATGCCTACTTTAATCAAGTACATTACCATCGTTTGTTAATAAAAGTAATCCTTCACTGTCAGTATCTAAGCGTCCAGCAGAATAAAATTTGGGTAATGAGATAAAATCTTTCAATGTTGGATACTTTTCATGCGCTGAAAATTGAGACACCACATTAAATGGTTTATTAAAAGCGATTAATGAGCTCATTTCAAATCATATCCCGTTCAGTCGTC